>JBBIRL010000006.1:11555-22981 GCA_037441825.1 Dehalococcoidia bacterium
TATTTCGGCAATAAGGCCCAAAAGGAGAAATACCTGCCCTTCATAGCCCGAGGTGAAAAGATTGGGGCTTACGCCCTTACCGAGCCTGGTGCCGGCACGGACGCCATGTCGATAAAAACAACAGCGGTTCTGTCGCCTGATGGTAAATATTACAAACTAGATGGCACCAAACAATTTGTCACCAACGGAGGCTTCGCTGATATCGTCTTCACCTATGCCAAGGTTGATGGCGATAAGATGACTGCGTTCATCTTAGAGAAAGGTTTCAAGGGCATATCCACCGGGGCCGAGGAGAAAAAGATGGGGCTTCGCGGCTCCTCCACCTGCACCATATTCCTCGACGGTGTTAAGGTGCCAGTGGAGAACATGCTTTTTGAAATCGGCAGAGGTCATGCAGTGGCATTTAATATCCTGGACATGGGTCGATTCAAACTTGCTGCTGGCTCTGTGGGCGTGGCTAAGCTGGCGTTGGAGTCCGCTGTTAAATATTCCAAGGAAAGGGTGCAGTTCAATAAACCTATATGCCAATTCGGCTTAATCAAACACAAGATAGCTGAGATGGCAACAAGGATATACATAGCGGAAAGCATGGTATACAGAACTGGAGGGCTTGTAGATACCATCCTTGAAACAATCGATCGGAGCGCCGATGATGCCGGCAGGCGAGCAGCAAAAAGCATATCAGAATACGCCATAGAATGTTCTATCAACAAGGTTTATGCTTCTGAAATGCTCAGCTATGTTGCAGATGAAACTGTTCAAATTTATGGAGGTTACGGTTTTATTGAAGACTATCCTGCCGAGAGAATCTATCGTGATAACCGGGTATTCAGGATATTTGAAGGGACAAACGAGATAAACAGGGTTATCATATCGGGCTGGCTGATGAGGAAAGGATTGAAGAACGAGATACCGATTTTCACAGAGGCGGAAAATGTCAAAGGAAAACTGTCAACCATGAAGCCTCTCTCCCCCGGCGCAAATGAAAGCTGTCTGGAATACCAGCACAAGCTCGTAGATCGAGCAAAGAAGGTATTTGTGTTCTTGTGTGGAACTGCAGCTCAGAAGTATGGGATGGCCATAGAGGAACAACAGGAGGTTCTGGGCTTACTGGCCGACATGGCCCAAGAGGTATACGCTATGGAAAGCGGACTTCTGAGAGCTCTCAAGTCCATCGAGTCTGTCGGCGTGGAGCAATCCAAGACGAAGACAGACATGGTGCAGCACTATGTAAACGATGCAATGCTTAAAGTAGGCAATTATGCCCGCCACCTACTGGCTGCAATGGAGTCAGGAGAGACGCTGAAGAGTCAATTGGATATGTTGGGAAAGGCATTGCAGTTTATCCCTGTAAACGGTGTACAGATTAGAAGAGACATCGCCGACCGGATAATAGAAGCTGAGAAATATACCTGCTGTTAGCAAGACGATTTCGGGCAGATTCTGCGGAGGTTGACGGTGAGAGGTAAGCAAGCCGTAGAGATGGCTTTGGGCAAGAGACTTCTTTTGGGCGAGATGGTCGCCCGTAGTGCTCGCAAGTTCCCGGATAGGGAGGCCATGATATACGGAGATACCCGTTTGACCTATAAGCAGTTCAATGCGCGCATTAACAGACTGTCTCATGGCCTGATGGATGCCGGCATCAAGAAAGGCAGCAAGGTAGCCATACTTGCCTACAACTGCAACCAGTTTATGGAGGCCTACTTTGCACTGGCGAAGACCGGAGGAGTGGCTGTGCCTCTCAATTTCCGCCTCCATCCGGAAGAGCTCACATACATAGTAGACAACTCCGATGCAGAGGCCTTCATCATGGGAGAGGCTTTCGTGGATATTGTTGAAGATATCAAGAAGGGCCTTCCCAAGATAAAGAAATACATTTCCCTTACCGATAAGCCGGTAAAGGAGATGCTCCATTATGAGACCTGGATTGCAAAGTATCCCGATAACGAACCGCTCATTCCGATAAAAGAAGACGACCCGGCTTTCATCATGTACACATCGGGAACCACAGGCAGGCCAAAGGGTGCCGTGCTAACGCACAAGAACGAAGTGGTTATGTGCATGCTGGAAGCGATGTGGGTTGCCTCTGAACCGGGAATCCACGATTTATCAGACTCTATTGCCCTCACTCCCCCTCCCATATTCCATCTGGCGGCCTTTGCTTTCTCCCAGATATGTTTCTTTTTTGGGGCTACCCTGGTACTCTCTACGGAGGTTTTCGATCCTGTCAACATCATGGATATCATCCAAAAGGAGAAGGTCACTGCAATCCTGCTGATACCGGCCATGACCAACTTTCTCCTTATGCTGCCTGACCTGGATAAATATGACACAAGTTCCCTTCAACTTTGGGTTTCCGGAGGGGCAATCCTGCCTACGGAGACCCGCAAGCAAGTCAGGAAGCAGTTCCCTAACGTCAAGATTTTCGATATGTTCGGCCAGACTGAGATGAGCCCTGTGGTTTCAGGCCTCCGGCCTAGCCAAAGCGAGGGACGGGAAACATCGGTGGGCAAGCCACTGCCTTTCATCGAAATACGAGTTGTCGATGATAATGACAGTGACGTCCCTGTGGGTGTGGTTGGTGAAGCGGTTTATCGAGGCCCGACGTTGATGAAAGAGTACTATAAGAACCCTGAGGCTACTAAGGAAGCCATGAGGAGCGGATGGTTTCACGGAGGCGATCTGGTAAGGCAAGACGCAGAAGATTATATTTATGTTATTGATCGAAAGAAAGACATGATCATCAGCGGAGGGGAGAACATATACCCTGCTGAAATCGAAGAGGTTCTATACATGCACAGCAAGATACTGGAGTGTGCTGTAATAGGTGTCCACGATGATAAATGGGGCGAATCTGTGAAAGCAGTAGTAGTTTGCAAGCCGGGGGACCAGTTAACCGAGAAAGAGGTCATAGAGTACTGCAAGATGCATCTGGCAAGCTACAAGAAACCCAGGTCGGTGGATTTTGTGGATTCCCTGCCACGCAGCGCGGTGGGCAAGGTACTGAAAACAGTCCTGAGAGAGCAGTATGGCAAGTCAGTCAAATACTAGCTTCGGATTCATCTTTAGTTTTAAAGTAAATCGAAAACAGAGAAAGGAGGGTATATTGTGGTAGGAATCACATCATACGGCGCTTATGTACCACTGTACCGCATCCAGCGCATGACCATCTATCAGGCGCTGGGATGGTTGAATCCAGCCTCGCTGCTCCCCGGCGAGAAGGCAGTAGCAAACTATGATGAGGACAGCATTACCATGGCGGTGGCTGCCTCAGTGGACTGCCTGAATGGCCTCGAACGGGATAAAGTAGACGGCCTGTTCTTCGCCACTACCACTGCACCCTATAAAGAGAGGCAGAATGCAGGGATAATCGCCACGGCGCTCGACCTTCGCCCCGAGGTTAGGACCTCTGACTTCGCCACCTCTCTCAAGTCTGGAACCGGAGCACTGATTTCTGCTTATGACGCTGTATCTTCTGGCTCAGCCAAGAATGTCCTAGTCTGTGCCTCCGATTGCCGCCTGGGAAAGCCCGGTGGCTATCAGGAGGAAATCTACGGCGATGGTGCCGCCGCTCTGCTGCTGGGTGACAAGGATGTCATCGCCAGCATCGAAGGCACTTATTCTCTCTCCTATGACTTCTCGGACAACTGGAGGTCTGAGGAGGACAAGTTCAATCGTACCTGGGAGGACAGATGGATCAGAGATGAGGGTTACAGTAAGTTCATTCCTGAAGCTATCTCCGGGTTGATGAAGAAGTACAACCTCAAGCCTCAGGACATCGCCAAAGTGGTTTACCCCTGCCTTTATATCGCAGCCCATGCAGGCATTGGCAAGAATCTGGGATTTGAGCGCAATCAGATACAAGACCATTTGTTCACCACTATCGGCAATACAGGCACCGGTTACTCCCTCATGATACTGGTGGCAGCTCTCGAGGAGGCCAAGGCCGGAGACAAAATCATTGTTGCCAGCTATGGAAACGGCAGCGATGCAGTGCTCCTCGAGGTAACAAAGAACATAAAGAAAATAAAAGATAGAAGGGCTATCAAAAAACACCTCGAGTCTAAGAAGGACTTAGGTCTTTATGAGAAATACGTAACCTTCCGCGAGGTGCTCCCCATAGATACTGGCGGCCGCGGTGAGGAAGTTGGCCCTACCCAGATGACAATTCTGTGGAGGGAACGCAGGTGGCTCCTGGGTCTTTGCGGGTCGAAGTGCAGGCGCTGTGGTACACCGCAATACCCGCCTCAGGAGATATGTGCTAACCCCAAATGTGGTGCAGTCAACGAGATGGACGATTATAGGTTCTCCGATAAGAAGGGACACCTGTTTACTTATACCGGAGACGTTCTGGCCTTTAGCCCCGGTCCGCCAGCCATCTACGGCATGATTGACTTCGAAGATGGCGGCAGATGGATGTTCGACCTGAATGACTGCGAACTAGACTCGCTCAAGGTAGGTATGCCTGTGGAGATGAGCTTTCGCAGGAAATTCCACGATTTGGCACGACATCTCTATGTCTACTTCTGGAAAGCTACGCCTATTCGGGATTAGAGAGTCTTGATAAGAGGTTTTGAAAAAAGGAGGCGACATGGCAGAAGGTATAAAGGATAAGGTCGCTATAATTGGCATGGGATGTACCAAGTTTGGCGAGCGATGGGATAAGAGCGCCAATAAATTGATGGTCGAGGCCTTCCTCGAGGCCCTCGAAGATGCAGGCATTGAGAAGAAAGCTATCCAGGCCGCCTGGTTAGGCACATGCTACGAGGAAACATCCGTGGGTAAGTCAGCCATCCCTTTGTCTATCACACTCAAGCTGCCCTTCATCCCTGCAACCAGGGTTGAGAATTTCTGCGCTACCGGCTCGGAGGCCTTGAGGGGCGCTTGTTATGGCGTTGCTTCCGGTGCCTTTGATATCGCTTTGGCGCTTGGTGTAGAGAAACTTAAGGATACGGGTTACGGTGGCCTTCCTCAAACTGACTCACAAGTAGGCACATCCTACAGATTCGTCTTCCCCAACTATACTCCCCCGGGGATGTTTGCCATGATGGGCACCAGGTATTTTGCGCAGTATGGCCTCACCCCTCAAGAGGGGAAGCATGTTCTGGCCAGAATAACCGTGAAGAGCCATCACAACGGGGCGCTCAATCCCAAAGCTCACCTGCGTCGCGAGGTGACTATAGAAGACGTCGTGAACGCACCTATTGTGGCATGGCCTCTAGGGCTATTCGACTGCTGCGGAGTGAGCGACGGTGCGGCGGCGGCTATTGTTTGTCGGGCAGACATCGCAAAGAAATTCAGGGCTGACCCGGTGTACGTCAAGGCGCTCCAGATCGCTGCGAGCTCTGGAGAAGAAATGATGTGTTGTGGATGGGACTACGCTCATGTAGAGTCGACGGTTAAAGCTTCTCAGAGGGCTTTCAAAGAGGCAGGCATTACTAACCCCCGCAAGGAGATAAGCATGATGGAAGTGCACGACTGCTTCTCCATCACCGAGCTTACCATATATGAAGACCTTGGTATCTCGCCCCGGGGTAAAGCCAAGGATGATATCGAGGCGGGATTCTTTGACCTGGATGGAAAGCTACCCTGCCAGCCCGACGGCGGTCTCAAGTGCTTCGGGCATCCCATAGGTGCCTCCGGCCTGCGGATGATGTATGAGATGTATAAGCAGCTTCAGGGTAAAGCCGGGCCCCGGCAGATAAAGAACCCCAAGTTCGGCCTGACCCATAATATGGGCGGCATCCCTCCTATGAATGTGGTCAGCGTCTGTATAGCGGGACTTTAACTCAGGATACTAAAAGGAAGAGGCAGACGGAGTTCTCTTTCATTGAAGAGAGTGAAGCGTCTTGCATTCCGCACGGTTAGCCCTGTGGCTTACCCGCTCCCGTAAGATACCCAGACGACCAAGACATATCCCCAACATGAGTGAGAGAACTGATATGATACGAGAACTGATACAAAGAAACAGGAGCTACCGGCGCTTCTACCAGGAGGCCGCTGTGGAATATGATACCCTGAAAGAGCTCGTTGACCTGGCCCGACAGTCTGCGTCAGCGGCTAATCTACAACCGCTTAGATATATACTTTCCCGCGAGCCAAAGAAGAATGCCCTCATCTTTCAACACCTTGCCTGGGCCGCTTATCTAAAAGACTGGCCCGGGCCCTCCGAAGGTGAAAAACCATCAGCATACATCATAATACTCGAGGACACGCGGATAAACCATCCACTGCGTTGTGACCATGGTATAGCTGCACAGAGCATACTTCTCGGCGCTACAGAGAAAGGTCTTGGTGGATGCATTCTCGGTGGCATTAAAAGGCAAGGTCTACGTCAGGCTCTGGAGATACCGCAGCGATATGAGATTCTCCTTGTACTGGCCCTGGGTAAGCCCAAGGAGACTGTAGTGCTCGAGACCGTCGGGCCTGACGGGGACATCAAGTACTGGCGTGATAGCAAAGGGATACACCATGTCCCCAAGCGAGCTCTGGATGATATTATCATCGGCTAGAGGAATGTAGGGAGCCAGAATTCTTTGCTTCCCCACGATTGGTAATCGAGCAGTTACTCGCGCTCCGGATAGATGACAGCCAGTATTTTGGCCTTCTTTCCCCCCACAGATTTGACGCAATGCGGATTACTGGAATCATAGTAGATGGCATCGCCGGGACCGAGAAATTCGGTCCGGTCACCAACCCGGGCCATCATCTGTCCCTCCAAAACGAAAAGGAACTCCTGGCCGTCATGCGTCGAAGTCTCAGCCGCCTCAGTGGGTACAAGGGTTACTATGAAAGGCTCCATCATCCGATTCGCTTTTCCCGAAGCTAGAGATTCGTAGGAGTAGCCGTAACGCTCAACTCCTTTTTCACCACGGCGAGAAACAGGCTTACGCTGGTCTGCGCGCACCAGGCACATGGGTTCCTCGACACCGGAGGAGATAAGATAGCTCATTCTGGTCTCCAGAGCTTTGCTGAGCCTTACCAGTTCACCAAGAGGAGGGAGCATCTCATTCTCTTCCATGCGCTTTAAGGTACCCACGTCTGTTCCAACGCAACTGCTGAGTTCCTGAAGGGTAAACCCGCGCTTTTCCCGAGCTTTCCTGAGCCTGTCACCCAGAGACTCACTTTCCTCAGGTCTGGCAGGTCGGGCCAGCCGGGTCGAGTCAGTAAGGAAATCGTCAGCTTTTGTTGACCAATTCCGAGAAGACTCATTACTGCCTGGATTGCTGCTGCGTTTTGTCTTCTTGCGTTCCATTCGCTTCCTCCTACATTCCTCTTCCTGAAACGCCGATATGACGAGCTATTACGATGCGCAGTATTTCCGATGTCCCTTCGCCAATCTCAAGAATCCTTTGATCCCGATAGAGTCTTTCGACTCTAAAATCCTTCAACAATCCGTAGCCACCATGTAATTGCACCGCCTGATGAACACACCTGCGCATGACTTCAGAACAGTACAGCTTGGCCATAGCCGCCTCTACGCTGAAAGGACGCTTCTTCTCCAGGAGCCAGCATGCTTTGTAGAGTAAATTTCTCGCTGCTTCGATATCGAGAGCCATATCTGCTAGCTTGAATGCGTTAATTTGAAAAGAGCTCACCGGACGGCCAAATTGTATTCGGGAGTTAGCATACTGCAAACCCAATTCGAAAGCGCCCTGAGAACCGCCAAGACCCAAGGCAGCAATGCTCAAGCGCCCTCTATCCAGCGTGGCCAGCATCTGGTGTAAGCCGTCACCTCTATTACCAAGGAGATTTTCTTCGGGCACCACACAATCATCAAAGAACAGCTCGCCGGTATTAGACGCCCGCCACATCATCTTCTTCTTCATCTCACTGGCAGTAAATCCTGCCGTACCTGCTGGAACAAGCAGGCAACTCAGTTCCGGCTTCCCATCATCGCGGCGGCCCGTAACAGCCTGCACGATAACAACACCGGTTAACGCACAAGCCGAGTTCGTGATGAAGATTTTCTTTCCATTGATGGTCCAGCTTCCGCTCCCGAGTTTTGCCGTGGTTTTGGAGTTCGCAGCGTCGGAGCCGGCATCTGGCTCTGTCAGGCCGAAAGCTGCCAGTATTTCCCCCGCACAAAGCCTGGGAAGCCATTCTTCTTTTTGCCTGTCGCTCCCGAATTGATAGATCGGGCCAATCCCCAGTGAGTTGGCAGCAGCAATCGTAGCAGCCTGAGAACCATCTACCCTCGCCAGTTCCTCTACGGCAATGATATAAGATAAATATCCCGTGCTTGAGCCACCATATTTCACCGAAACGAAGCAGCCCAGGAGCCCGATTTTGGCCATCTTTTGTGTCAGCTCGACGGAGAATTCTTCTCTTTCGTCCAACTCTTGAGCTATAGGTGCAATCTCTTTTTCAGCGAAATCCCGCACAGCCTGGCGTGTTAGATTCTGCTCTTCTGTCAGATCGAAATCCAGCGCCATAGCCTTTTCTCCTCCGAATAGAGACTACAAATTTGCAGCCCGGGCAAGACCACGCTTCCAGCGTGCATTTATCGCCGCTTGCAGCTCATCGACCTGCTTTTCGGTGATGTTCCTGAACCTTCCTTGCGACACCAGAAATTCCCTCACCGGCTTTAAAGTGCCTCCGCGGGCAATGGATTCGCTGGCCGAGGTAAAGCGGAAAATACCTCCCTCAACTTCATAAAGTACATCCCATCCCGTCTGCACTGCAAGCTGGCCGATTTTGACGGTATCACTGAAAGGGAACCGCCATCCCGGCGGGCAGGGCGTAAATACATGCAAGAACCTGACACCCTGCATTGCCCTTGCTTTCTTAACTTTCTCGTAGAGGTCAAGAGGATAGGCAGCATTGGCGGTAGCGACATAGGGAATTCCATGAGCTTCCATTATTGCTGCCATATCTTTCTGGTTTTGCTGCTTACCCAGAATCGGCGTAGTACCCGAAATAGCGCCCAGGGGGGTAGATCCCGAACGCTGATTACCCGTGTTCATGTAGCCTTCGTTGTCATAGCAGATATAGACGAAGTCGGACTTTCTCTCAGTAGCACCGCTCAATGACTGGATACCTATATCGTATGTGCCTCCATCCCCGGCGATAGCCAGTACCGTCAATCCTTTTTTGCCCAGAGCTTTCAGGCCTGCGACCAGACCGGAAGCGGATGCCCCGGTTGTGGCAAACGGTGTATTGACGCAGGGCACAGTCACAGATGTAACCGGATACATGCCATGCAGAACCGTGAGGCAGCTCGCAGGCACAGTAACAATAACCTGCCCATCGAATGCCTTTAAAATGTGGCGATATGCGAGGGATAAGCCGCAGCCAGGACAGAGCCTGTTTCCCGGCAGCATATATTCTTTTTCAGTTAGGCTGACTGCATTTATTTTCGCTATGATTGCCCCCTTAAATATGGCAGATCCATTCGGGATATTCCTTATTCGGTACGCCTTCCGTGAGCGACGCTAGGGATTTCTTCACGGCGTCTGCCAACTCCTTGGCTGCCACATCACGTCCGCCCAGCCCGACAATGAAGTTTCGTATCGCCGCATTCACCTTACTTCCGTAAAGCGCGGCCTTGATTTCCGAACAGGCGGCTCCCTCCGAACCATAGCTGATATTCTTATCGAAAATCACAACAAGGCGTGATTTACTCAATGCCTTCACCACATCGGCCTTGGGAAAAGGTCTGAATACTCTCAAGCCCAGTACACCTGTCTTGTATCCTTCACCTCGAAGCATCTCAGAAGCTACTATTGCCTCCATAGCCAGGCTGCCCATTGCAACAATGACTATGTCGGCATCATCCATTCTCTCCTTCCAAAACATGTTGGTATAGCTTCTCCCGAACAGTTCGCCGAATTCCTGGCCCACTTTAGCTATAGTTTCCCTCGAGTTTTGCAAAGCCTCCTGCAGGAGGTATCTCAATTCCATATAACCGTGGCAGAGCACACCCTCCGCGTTAACCCTGGGATTTGCCAGGGTTACGAGGTTATAGTTTTTAGGATTTCTGGAATCCAGCACCGTGTGGGGCCTATACTGCGGCAAAAACCTGTCCACATTCTGTTGTGACGGAATATCGACAGGCATTTCGGTATGGGACAGGATATAGCCATCATAACAAACCATGACAGGTACATAAACTGCCTCAGCAATCTTATAGGCCTGGATTACGGAGTCCAATATCTCCTGGTTGTTTCGAGCATATATTTGTATCCAGCCGGTGTCCCGTTGAGATATGGAATCCTGCTGGTCGTTCAGTACGTTCCAGGGTGCTCCAATAGCGCGGTTAACGCAGGCGAGGACTATAGGAAGTCGCGTCCCGGCAGCCCAATGCAGCATCTCGTGCATATAGGCTAAGCCATGGGAGCTTGTGGCAGTGAAGGCCCTGGCTCCCGCTATAGAAGCGGAAGTGCATACGGCAAGCGCGCTATGTTCACTCTCAACAGCAATATACTGAGCGTCCAGCTCGCCTCGTTCTACAAATTCAGAGAGCGCTTCCGTGACCGGTGTCTGAGGCGTAATCGGATAGGCGGCTATCACCCGTACCCGGCTGAGCTTCGCTCCCAGAGCTGCAGCTCGATTGCCATCCAGTATCTGTATGTCCGGATTCCCATCCGACATCTTGTCTATCAATTTACCCCATATCTCCTACGAAGAACAGGACGTCTCCTCGGCTACCATAGTTATCGCATGTGCCGGACATACCTCAGCACATATACCGCATCCTTTGCAATACTCCATGTCTACCTGTACAGGAACGGTCTTGCTTATGACAGCATCAGGACAATAGAGCCAGCACTGAAAACATGCAGCCTTGCCCTGCTTAGCCGGAATGCACTTTTTGTGGTCTATCAGAGGGTAAGAATCGCGCCATTCACCTGTTTTGCCCGCTTCCCCGATGCCGGGTGAGGATTCGCCGCATATATGCCCGCAGCCTCTGGTTTGCACAGCCTTCTACTTCCTCAATTCTTCAAGCTTAGTCATCTCGTAGGTTCTTACAATTGCTGCAAGGTTGATCTCGACAGCTTCTTTGGGGAATCGCCCTCTTATTACATTTTGTATGCTTGGCATATCCACCGCTTTAGTAGCGCGGATAAACGCGCCCAATATAGCTGTATTTACGACGATCAGGCCGGAAACGACCAGGCCCAACTCTTGGCAAACTCTGGTGGCATCAGCAGTAGCAATGTTGAACTGGCCTTCAATTCTAAGCTCTTTGGGAGCCAGACCAGAATTGACAATGAGCCATCCTCCCTTACCCAATCCACTGGTTACCCCATCACGTTTAAGTAGCGTCTGATCGAGAACAACCACCACGTCTGGATTTTCAACCTGCGACATGACCATGACTGGTTCCTGAGAAATCCTGGTAGATGCGCTTACCGGGGCTCCTCTTCTCTCCGCACCAAATGAGGGTGCAGCCGTTACCCCCCGGTAACCTTCAAGGAAGGCAG
>JBBIRL010000007.1:0-20996 GCA_037441825.1 Dehalococcoidia bacterium
TGCCTGAGCCTTCTGCCAGCAAACAACCTATCTACCAGCGGCCGGTGGAATTGCTGCAGAAGGCCCACGCAGCCGATGAATGCATCCCCGTGGAATCTTTGGACTTCGGCGCCAACGCCATCTACAAAGCACTGCAACTTTATGGGAAAACAAGGGGCGCAAGGCGTTGCGCCCCTACACATATGCAAAAGCATTGCCTCAGCCATTACCAACCGCTGCCTTGGAAACAAACGTAGGGACACAGCGCGCGCTGTGCCCCTACCATGTGACTCTTCGCTTCGCTCAGAATGAGATGCAATTTGACTTTTTTCTAGTAAACTACGTCGTTAGCTCCACTCGTAGCCCCACCTCCTCCACAGCAGCCACCCCCTGCTCGGGTATATGCATTGCCTCCATCCTGAGGAAGCTGGTTGCTCGGGTTCTGCCCGGATTGCAAATTCTTACAACACGGGGGCAGGTTTGTTCCGTTCCCTGAGTTAGGGCTACAGCAACTCCCGAAAATCCCTCCTGTTGCTCCTCCCGACACAGCTCCCTGTGCATTATAGACATTGACCGCATATGATGGGCTTACTGAGGTAGTCTGAGGGGAACTGGAGTCCTTTGGTCCTGACTGTGCCATGACAGCTACGGAGAAAGCCACTACACATGCCAGAACCAGCAGACAGATAGCTAATTTTTTCATTCCTTCTATCTCCATTCACTTCTCTCGGAGCATCTTAATTCTACGAATCCCGAACCATTTATTTTACATAAATACCGCCCCCTTCATACATAGATTAAGGGAGAAATGACCACCCTGGATACATTTAGTTCCCTCAGTGGGTAGAATGACAGCGGTTGATTAGAGGTGGCTTAGAAACTGCTTAGAAGATGCTTAGAGTCTGAATGAGACCGAGAAGGTGCTTCCGTTACTGAGTTCGCTCGTCACGGTGACTTTTCCCTGATGCTGCTCGGCGATTGCCTTAACAATGGCTAACCCCAGGCCACTACCCCCCTTAGTTCGGGAGCGAGCCTGGTCAACCCGGTAGAAGCGATCGAAGATATGAGGTATATGTTCCGGGGCTATCCCTCGTCCGTTGTCCGCAACTTCCAAACGTGCCCTGTCTCCGTCCCGGAACAGCGATAGCGTGATAATGCCCCCCTCTGGAGTATAAGCGATAGCATTATCTATTAAATTAGACAACAGCCGCTTCAGCATGTAAGCATCTCCCATCACAGAGAGGTCTTCCAATTGTCCTATAACGATACTGGTGTTGGGTACCAGTTGTTGTCCTCGAGCCGCACCTTCTAACAAAATCTCTTTGAGCGAAACTAGCTCTCGACGTTTCATCTGCCCTGACTCGACTTCAGCAAGAAGGAGAAGATCATTTACTATTCTCCCCATCCTTTCGACCTCCCCCTCCATTGCTTTTAGCGACTCCTGACGTTCCCCCTCACCCAGGTTACGTTTAAGCAAATCCAGGTTGCCGCGGAGCACCGTTAGAGGACTTCTAAGGTCGTGAGATGCATCGGCAATGAAATGCTTCTGGGATTCGAAGTCTCTTTCCAGGTGCTCAATCATATGATCAAAGGTAGTGGCAAGTTGTCCCACCTCGTCCATGGGGCCTTTGTAGCCAACTCTTCGACTGAGGTCAGAACTTAATTCTATGTTTTGTGCAGTCCTAGTGATGCGGCCCACAGGAGAAAGCGCCCGACGCACCAGAACTCCCCCAGATATGCCGACCAGAGCTAAAGCTGCCAACACACCACCCAGGATAGCCCACCTGACACTGCTCATGGTATTATCTATCTGTTTTAGCGAATGGCCTACCTCTACAATGAGTGTCTGGTTCCCGAGTTTGAGTGGTGAATCCATTACGCGTAACCTGGTTCCGTCGCTGGCAGTAACAGTGCTGACTCTGACATCGCCCTGCAATACAGGGCTTACCAGTGATTGGTCCACCGGAAGGTACTGGTTGCCCAAGTTGTTTGATTTGCCCATTATAGTGCCATTTTTGTCCGCAAGCTGAATATAAATACCCGGAGAAGCGAATCTATCCACAGATGGCAGACACGAACAAACAGCGTTGTAGTCCAGGGGGTCGGTTAGTTTTGAGGTGTCGAGGGCAGTATACACCTCATTAGAATATATTCTGAGCGTGTTGTCCACATCGTTATTTAGAGATCGCTGCAGCAGAGTGTAGATAACCACGCCTGAGACAACCAGGGTGACACACAAGATCAGGCCGAACCACAAAGTCAAACGCCATCGTATCGGCATTTATCTATTCCCTCAATACATAGCCAACACCGCGAATTGTATGAATCAACCTGGGTTTACCGCTGGCCTCCAGTTTCGAACGAAGATAGCGCACATATACTTCTATAACGTTAGATTCGCCGCCAAAGTCGTATCCCCATACTTTCTCATAGATCAGGTCTCTATTGAGCACCTGGCGCGGGTGGCGCATGAAAAGCTCGAGGAGGTCAAACTCCTGAGAGGTGAGCTCAATAAGTTCATCACCGCGTTTTACCTCTCTTGCAGCGGTATCCAACGAAAGGTCGTTGAACCGCAGAAGCTCTCTTTCGCGTGGTTGACGGCGCCTGAGCAATGCCCTAATCCTCGCCAGGAGTTCGTCGAAAGCAAAGGGTTTCACCAGGTAGTCATCGGCACCGCTATCGAGGCCCACCACTCTATCATCCACAGTGCCCTTTGCAGTGAGCATCAGGATGGGGACTGCGCTCGCTTGACGAAATCGTTTGCAGACCTCTATGCCGTCAATGCCAGGCATCATGATATCCAGAATGACGATCTCAGGTTCATTATCACGCGCTTTTGCCAGAGCCTCAGTCCCATTGCTTGCTGTATCGACAGTATAGCCCTCGTATACCAAGCCCCGCTTAAGAAAGCTGAGTATCTCAGTGTCGTCGTCAACAACCAGAATACGCATCTTGTTTTACCGCGACCACCTTCCTGATGCGGCTCTTCACATAAATAGATGATAGGCGCTGATTGAAGTTAAGTCAACAAAGCCACATCGTTCCGCTCCAGTGGTATGGACGAGCCCGCTTTGCGGATAGCTCGCTGCGAAGTCTTTCTCCCCTTATTTCAAGGTTAGCCTTTAAGAGTCTTCTGGTACGCGGTCACCAGGTCAGCCTTACTCATTACCACATTATTATTAGCGATTTTGTATGTCGCTGATGCTATAGGATAATTGACACATGAGCCGCTGACCCCCAGGCCTGTGGTTGCTGAAAACCGGGTGCCGCAGATATCGCAAACCAGAGTATTGCCTGAGAGAGTGAAACCCTGAGACCTGCATGGTGTACAGAGATTTGCCCGAACATAGATTACCCCATCGAGCATGTATGCCATGGCACTGATAGAGCCACTTGCTGTCTGCAGCTTGAAGCGGGTATTCCAGCTATTCTCAATTTCGCTTACCGGTATGGATACTGTATCTCCGTCCACCTGCGGCTCAATCCACTTCGCATCTACCGGGCCGGATGGTTTTAGACTACTTTTTGTTGTCGGCGCTGTAGTCTGGACCGGTGTCACTGTTTTAGGAAGTGTCGGCGTTATAGCGGGCACCGATGCTGATGTTGGGCTGGCACATGCGGCCAGCGTCAAGGCCAGAACCAACAGCAGTGATAGAGATACGACAATCATTCCCCCTCTGTGCACCAATGGCATTGAACTAAACAACCTTCTCTTTAGCATTTATTCTCCCCTCCTTCCTCAGAATTAGTCTTGCCTACAATCCGGCCATCCTGAAGAACTATAGTCTCCCTTGCCTGTTTCGCTATCTCAGGGTCATGGGTGATCATGATGATGCCATGACCTTCTTGGTTAAGTTGTTTAAACAGCGACAGAATCTCCGCCCCCGTCTTCCGGTCCATGTTACCGGTCGGCTCATCTGCCAATATAAGCGATGGCTCGTTAACTAATGCCCTGGCAATCGCAACTCTCTGCTGCTCACCGCCGCTTAACTCGCTGGGTTTGTGCCCGGCCCTCTTCTCCAACCCCACCTTTTTCAGAATATCCAGCGCCTTTTGAGACGATCTCCCATTCGCTCCACAAAATATCAAAGGTAAAAGCACATTCTCCAGAGCGGTCAGGGAGGGAAGCAAATGATATTGTTGAAATACATATGCCACTTTCCCCCTTCTGACATCGACAAGAGCATTTTCGGCCAGATTGTCGATTCGTTTTCCATTCAAAATCACCTCGCCGCTTGAAGGGTAGTCCAAACCACCTATAATATTTAGCAGGGTGGATTTCCCACTCCCCGAAGGCCCCATAATAGCTATAAAGTCACCATCATTCACTCTGAGGGAAACATCACTCAGGGCAACTACCCTGGCCGAGCCTTCACCGTAAACCTTGGATACATTATTGACTTCTAACATCTACACCTCACAGAGACCTGAATGAGTCCGCGACCCTGATCCTGGTGGCACGTAATGCAGGATATACTGTCGCTATGGCAGCAACAAGGATAGCCAAAGCTAATGACAGCGGAAGATACTGGAGAACGAAGTTAATGTTGATTCCCTGAAATACTAGCGGGCCAACGATGTATGCCAGTAATGTCCCAGCCAAATAACCCAAGATGCCGCCCACTATTCCAATAATGACGGCTTCGTAGATAAAGACCCTCATTATCTGATTGCGTGAGGCCCCTGCAGCTCTCATTATCCCGATGTCCTTGATCCTCTCGTTTACCGAGCTCATCATTGTGTTGACTACCCCAAACAGGCCCACAGCGAGTGTGATTCCACCCAAAGCCCACATGAACTTGTTCATCCTGCCCATAATGCCCATCTCAGCTTCAGCCACCTGCTTGACTGCGATTGCTCGAACACCTGTGATATTTTGATTTATGGCGTTAGCGATGATTTCCACAGGGCATGCGTTGCATAGGGCACGAATATTTACTGAAGAAACCAAACTTTCCTTACCGTACGCCTTCTGTAATGTTTCCAGCGGCACAAAGATTTGATAATCATCGTTCGAGCCTGTCTCCCCCAGAATGCCGGTGACTGTGACAGCGTTCCCGTTAAGGTCAACTGTGTCACCGGTATTAAGTGTCAGCAGCTTCGCGGCTACCGCTCCCACCAGAGCCTGGTCGGTGCCTTCAAGGTATTTGCCTTCCTGGACATTCCACCATGTCTTAATCTTGCTCTCCGCATCAGGCTCCACGCCCACCACCATTACAGATGACCCTTTCACCTCAGTATTAATGTATAGCTCGGGAGCAATCGTCGCGATATCGCCTTGGTCTGTAATGCCCCGCGCCTTTCTTATTTCACCATCGGTTATCTGTCTGATCTGAGGGAGTGTTGCTTCCGGTATATAGTTCTCCCCGACTGCCAGGGTCCCCAGACTGAGGTCGCCCAAATGCGTGTCAACATTGTTTATCGCAGGTGTGACCGCTAAATTGGCGCCATATTTTTCCAATTCGTTATAGATTCTTGCTTGTCCGGCAAGGGCAATCGTAAGCACGCCAACGACCGTCATCGTGCCAATAGCTACACCGAGGGCAGCGAATAA
The DNA here is from genome assembly GCA_037441825.1 of Dehalococcoidia bacterium. GTDB lineage: Bacteria > Chloroflexota > Dehalococcoidia > SZUA-161 > SZUA-161 > JACWAE01. The sequence continues at coordinate 5,534 of JBBIRL010000007.1, forward strand.
CACTCGCTTCTTCCTCCGCGCCATGTCTTTCAAAACTATCCGGTATAACTTCACCCAATCACCCTCATTTTATGAGTTAATCCTGTGCTTTGACACCTTGATACAACCTTGACCTAAATATCATCAAGGGTAAATAACTTGTCTGTTAAACCTGAAAACTCCTTCAGTACAACTAGCGGGGGTGAGAATCGAACTCACTTCTGTAGTTCATGAGACTACCGCCTTGCCCTTTGGCTTCCCCGCGTCAGAGTAAACACGCCTGCTTCCCCGAACTGACATCGATCTCATTACCTCAATAAAAATAAAATGGGCTTAAAATTTGTTGGCTGTTTTTTGCACATTTGAAACTACTCTGACAGAACTACATTAGGGCTGGATTAGAAATAGCTTAGAATCTGATTAGAGTGTTAACCGGTTCCCCCGTTAGATGAAAAGTGCCTTCCCTTTCCTTCCCCTTAGTTTACTTCCCCTCACTTTCCTTCCCTTACCTCACTTTTCTTTACCTTGCCCTCACTCTCATTCTGTGTTACACTCAATGGGATATTTTCAGGAGGAACGAGTTGAAAAAGGGTCGTGTCTTCTCCGGAGCCAGGCCCACAGGCAAGCAGCACATAGGCAACTACCTGGGGGCCATCCAGAATTATGTCAAACTTCAGCAGAACTACGATTGCATCTACTGTATCGTGGATATACACGCGCTGACCACCCTCGAGGATACCCATATGCTCAAGGCGAATACCCGCGATATGATGCTCGACTGGCTGGCAGCGGGGCTCGACCCCCAGAAAAGCATCCTCTTCGTGCAGTCCCATGTCCCCGAGGTAACGGAGCTTCACACCCTGCTCAGCATGGTCACCCCTCTGGGCTGGCTGCTCCGCGTCACCACCTTCAAGGAAAAGGTAAAGATGCAGCCTCACAACGTTAACTATGGTCTTGTGGGCTACCCGGTGCTGATGACCGCCGACATCGTGCTCTACAAGGCAAACACCGTGCCCGTGGGCGAAGACCAGTTGCCCCACCTGGAGATAGCGCGCGAGATTGTGCGCCGCTTCAACAACATCTTCGGGGAGACCTTCCCCGAGCCCCAGGCCAAGCTCACCAACTTCCCTATGGTGCTCGGTCTGGACGGTGAAAAGAAGATGAGCAAGAGCCTCGATAATCATATCGAGCTCGCAGCCTCTCCCGAGGAGACCACCAGGAGGATAATGGCCGCCTTCACCGACCCTGCCCGCAAGTTTCGCAATGACCCCGGACACCCCGAGGTGTGCAATATCTACAGCCTGCATAATTTCTACACCTCCCTTAAACTGGACGAAATCGCAAAGAAGTGCAGAGCAGCGGAGATCGGCTGCGTCGAGTGCAAACGGCTGCTCGCCGATAATTTAAACCAAGCCCTGGCCCCTTTCCGCGAGAAAAGGGCGCAATTAGCAGAGAAACCCGGATATGTAGATGAAGTTCTCTCGGACGGGGCTCGTCGCGCCCATGCCATAGCCAGGGAGACCATGAAAGAGGTGAGGGGGAAGATGGGGTTACCATGACCACCCTGCCTCTGTCCCAAAGTGGTAAGAATGCTCGCGAGGTAGCTGCCGAAGCGGCGAGGAAAGCCGGGGAAACCCTCAAGACACATTTCCGAGAGAAAACGCAGGTAAAATACAAGGGTCGGGCCAATATCGTTACCGATACAGACCTGTGCTCAGAGGAAATACTCAAATCGTTCCTGCAAACCGAGTACCCTGACCACAGCATCCTCTCCGAGGAATCGCAAGCTATCGTAGGTGACTCAAGCTATAAATGGATCCTCGACCCTCTGGACGGCACGAATAACTACTCCTTCGGCATACCCTTCTTCTCCATCGTAATCGCCCTCACCGAGGGGAAAGACGTTTTACTGGGCATTGTCTACGACCCGTTGCGCGACGAGTTGTTCTCAGCACAAAGACGCAAGGGGGCCACCCTCAACAACTCGCCCATCCATGTCACCAGGAAAAAGACTGTTCAGGAGTCGCTCATCGGACTCGACCTGGGCTATGTCGATGAAAAAGGCAAAAGGTCACTTGAGTTTATAACCTCCCTCTGGCCCGAAATGTACGCCTACAGAATTATGGGCTCCGCAGCCCTGGGCATGGCCTACGTTGCCTGCGGACGGCTCGACCTCTACTTTCATCTACTGATATACCCCTGGGAGCTTGCCTGCGGCCAACTGCTGGTAACCGAAGCCGGCGGGGTAGCGACCGACCTGGAAGGCAAGCCGCTGAACGTAGGGCAGGGCTCCATTATCGCCTCCAACAAAGCAGTTCACGCCGATTTCTTGCGCATAGTACGTGGGCAAAACCTCGAGTAAAACGCACTGTTCGTGGTGAGCCTGTCGAACCATGAACGGCTCCCCTGTACAAGCCCTGGACAAGCCTGTACAACTCCAATAAAGACTAACCACCTCGCCTTGAGCACAGAATTTTGTGCCCCTCCTTATTCTCATCACGGCTAGCGGAAAACCCCAAGCAATGCCAGGGCAACTCCTTTATTTAAGCAACACCCTTTTCAGTGCTTTCCCTGAGACTAAAATCGGGCATTACTCCGATGTGTCAAAGCCACAATAGCTGTTCAATGTATAAGCAGTAAGAACAGGGGGTAATGCGATGATGTGGAAATTTAAAAGCTGTCCCAAATGCGCCGGTGACCTTTTCATCGACTGTGATATGAATGGCTGGTACGTGCAATGTCTACAGTGCGGCTATCTATCCGACGTGGATAGCATACTTGGAATTAAAAACGAGCCGGTTAAAAAAGAAAGAAAGCTCGCTCGGGCGGGTCCCTTAAAACCTATTGCAAAATAACACCTGCAAGCAATCATCAGCTTGAGCCTGGAGATATTAAAAAATGAAGTGTTTAGAAGAGGTGGAGCAAATGGAACAGAAACCACAAACCTACGTAGCTTACTGTACCGCCTGTCACAATTATGTCTTCATGTCACACAAAGAAGAAATAGTAAAGACCGCCGCAAATCGGCATGTTGAAGAGACGCATCATACAGTTATTGTGGGATATGAGATACATAAGGAGTGAGAAGCCTTTTCATTCCCCCTCTTTCTGCTTCTTGGTTTCAGCCATGAATTGTTCCAGCTTCTCATCGCTTCCTGATACTATCAGAACATCTCCCAGCCTTACAATCTCCGCTCTGTCCGGTGTAACTATTACCTCTTTCCCTCTTTGAATCAGCAGAACCGCCAGCCCCCATTTACCCCCACGACCCAACCCTATATCAGACAACGCTTTCCCCACGAAATATGGCGATATTGCCAGTTTGGAGACCCCATAGCTAGGCGCCACCGGTATATAGTCCTGAACATCGGTCAAAATCAGACTATGCGCAACTCTAATTCCCATCTCACGCTCGGGGTAAACAACCTTGTCCGCCCCGATTTTGTCAAGTATGGTTCCATGTAAATCGTTCTCGGCTCTGGCTATCACATAGGAAATCCCCAGCTTTTTCAACAGAATTGTGCACAGGACACTATTCTGGATCGCTTCTCCCATAGTCACTATGGCCACATCGAAGTTGTTGACACCGAGCTCCCTGAGCACAGCCTCGTCTGTGGCATCTGCTTGCACAGCATGCGTTATCTGAGTTGATATGTTTTGAACCTTTTTCTCATCATCGTCCACGGCCATCACATCATGCCCCATGCTGAATAGAGTAGTAGCCAGACTTATTCCGAACCTGCCCAGTCCTATAATCAACACCTGTCTTTTCATGTCAGCCTCCTATCCTATCCTTACTTCATCTTGCGGGTACCGATATTCACTCGGCTGCTGCCTCTGGGTGAGGGCCAATACTAAAAGGAGAGGCCCCAGCCGCCCGATAAACATGACAGCGGTAATAATCAACCGGCCTGCCACCGATAAATGAGGGGTTATCCCTGTTGATAAGCCAACGGTACCGAAGGCAGAGACCGTCTCAAACAAAAGCCTTAAAAATCCGAATCCCTTATCGGTGATCGTCAGCACAAAAACTACAACAAAGATAAGAGTCAGAGACAACATCACCAATGCCAGCGCCCGGTGTATTTGCTGATTTGCGAATTCCCTGCCAAATGCTCCGGCATGTTCCTTTCCCCTGATTGTACTCCATATGGTGGCGACGAGCATGCCAAAGGTATTGACTTTTATACCTCCTGCGGTCGATCCTGCGGCCCCGCCAACGAACATGAGAAGTATGGTAAAGAATTGCGAATATGTTGCCATACTGCCTATGTTAATAGTGGAGAATCCCGCAGTTCGAGGGGTCACAGACTGGAAGAAGGCATTGAGTATCTTATAGGGAAACGATAGAGGGCCAAGAGTATCCGCATTACCGTACTCCGTTAATAAAATAGCTACAGTCCCCAACACCAGCAGCCCTAGAGTGGTGACCAGCACTATCTTGCTGTCAACTGATAGCCTGCCGAAGCGTCGCATCCTTCCCACATCAGCCACTACTACGAAGCTGATGCCACCGAGAATAATAAGCGCTGCGGTCGTTAGTATCACCGTTGTATCTGTTTGATAGCCCAACATGCTGCGAAAGTTGCCAAAGAGGTCTAGCCCGCAATTGTTAAAAGCTGATACCGATTGAAATATCGCCCTCCATGCGGCTGTTCCTGTCGGGTTTTCCACAGAGAACCGGAAATAGAAGATCAAGGCTCCAATGACTTCAACTATTAAGGTAAAAAGTAAAATCCTTCTCACCAGCTTGACCATGCCTCCCAGTTTCTCTATCCCAAATGACTGTCCTATTAGCCACCTCTCCCGAAGCCCGATCCTGCGGCCTAACAATAATAACAACAGAGTGGCGCTGGCCATGAAACCCAGGCCGCCGATTTGAATCAGGACCAGAATAACCCCTTGTCCAAAGCCGCTCCAGTATGTCCCGGTGTCCACTACGGCCAGCCCTGTAACACATACAGCCGAAGCTGCAGTAAAGAGAGTATCGACAGGAGAGGTAAATTGCCCTGTTTTGCTCGCTACCGGTAGCATAAGCAAAATAGTGCCCAAGATGATTACGCCGGCAAAGCCATATACCAATATCAAAGGGGACAAGCCAGCGTGTTTAGGGCTGGGGATCATCGGCAGAGGGATTCGCCATGGACTGACCCTGGCAACACGGAATATCCTGTCTCCGGGCTTTCTCTCTACTGGCTTATGCTTCCAAACCGGTGGGATCTCTGGCAGTTCCAGTTGAATCTCTTCTTTTTTAGAAGACGACGTGAGCTTATCTTGTAGCCACCTGCCAATTCGTCCGATTTTCATATTGCTCCCTATTTTACCTCTTTTGTCCACTTGAGTCATCCATCAGACGATGTCATCCGCCAGATAGCAAGTGCAGCGGGGTCCTCCACTTATAAATGAAGGCGGTGCTCCCTTTTTCGGAATATCTTGACAGCCAGCTAGAAGCAGTCTAGCATGTTAGCTAATTACCAATGGATAACGTAGCTTGGTACGCTGTTGGGGCAGTAGCAGCGGCTCTCACCAGCTTCGGGTTCGTGCCGCAGATATTGAAAATGTGGCAGACAAAGTCGGTCAGAGACGTAAGCCCTCTGATGATAATCCAGTTCATCGCCGGGGTCGTGCTCTGGACTGTCTACGGAGTGCATTTGAGAGACCCCGTGGTAATCATCGCCAACCTGGTATCGTTAGCCATCCTGGTCGCAGCTCTGCTCCTCTATTTCCGCTTCTTCAAAAGGAGCAAGCCCCCAAACCGCTAGCTAAGCACCCTTGCTAAATCCCCTCCTCTCTGAGAGCGTTGACGATATACTGAATCTCCTGTGTGGTCAGGCCAAAGCGGTGCAGCGTATGACGGATGACCTCCAGCCCTGCCTCCAGTTCGGGGCGCACTATCTCGGCGACCCCCAACTCACGCAATGCCTCCGTATCCTCATCTCGATGCACCCGGGCCACTACGTCGAGCCTGGGATTTATTCTGCGGGCATTCGCCATTGCCAGCCTTGTAGCTATCGGGTCGGGGAACGTAATCACCATCACCCTGGCCCTTTCCAGCTCTGACCGCGCCAGGATTTCAGGATTAGCAGCATCACCATATATGCAGGGGATACCCCTGGCCCGCAATGGGTCTAAATTTCTGGGGTCTATATCTATAACCAGATAGGGAAAATTTCTACGCTCAAGCACCTTCCCCAGGTTTCGAGCCACCTGTCCGTAGCCGCAGACCACCACATGTCCCGACAGGTGCTTCCTTTCATCCGAAAAACCGGGGTCGGTATGCGAGGCGAACAGCCGCGACACCCCTCTCACCTGAATCAGTCGATGATACAGCCCCGATACCAGCCCCATGCCAAAGGGTGTCAGCAACATGGTGATGCCTGCAGCAGCCAGGGTCAAAGAATACAGGTGGTTGGAGATAATGCCCATGTCCAAGGCGACAGCAGCCATGACAAAGCTGAACTCCCCTATCTGGAACAGGCCGCCGCCCGCAAAAAAAGTGGTCTTGCCGCTGTAGCCGAAAGCCCAAACGATAACAGAGACTATGATAAACTTGCCTACCACTATTACCGCCACTACAGTCCCGACTTCCGCTGGATTCGCCACTATGAAACTGGGGTCCGCGAGCATGCCCAGCGAGACAAAGAAAAGAATGGCAAATATATCCCTCAAAGGCCCGATGTCCGCACGAGCCTGGTGAGCATACTCAGCTTCGCTCACCAACAGCCCGGCCAGGAATGCGCCCAGAGCTACGGAAAGCCCGACATAGTAAGCTCCAAAGGCTGCTCCAAAGACCAGGCACACCACCGTCAACACGAAAAGCTCCCTGGAACGTCTTTCGGTCACCTTTCTCATGAACCAGGGCAGCACCCAGAATCCCACCACGAATATCACCGCCAGAAACGAGAGGGCTTTTAGGAAATCCCATCCCCAGGCTCTGGTAAATATGCCCCCGTCACCACCCAGGGAAGGTAGGATAAGCATTATAATGACCACGCTGAGGTCCTGCACCAGAAGGAGGCCAGCCATCACCCGCCCGTGAGGGCTTCCCAGCTCGCCCCGCTCCAAGAGTGTTTTCAGCACTATAATGGTGCTGCTCATGGATATGAAAAGGCCGAACAAAAGAGACTCTTTAACCGGCCAGTGAAGCAGCCAGCCCAAACCGAAGCCCAGCCCCGTAGTAGCGATTATCTGGGCAGCGCCGCCTAATGTAGCGACCCTGCCTATCTGCCTGAGGGTCTTCAGGGAAAACTCCATCCCCAGAGTGAACATCAGAAGCACCACGCCGATGGTAGCGAGGGTCTCAACATCCCCCACATTGTGAATCAGGTGCAGCCCGTGAGGTCCGATGGCAATGCCCACCAGGAGATAGCCCACAATGACGGGCAGCTTCAGGCGATGCGCTATCATGCCGCCGATAAGGGCAGCCGCCAGTACTATGGCCATGTCCTCCAACAGGCTCAGCTCAGTCATCTCGCTCCTCAGAGAATTCGGGCACTGTTATGGTATGCGGGCACGCGCCGAAAACATGATGCACATCAGCCGTGTTCCAAGCTATGAGTGGAAAGAATACCGAAGGATAGCCAAAACGGTTCGTGGCTAAAACAGATAACTCGGGCTCCGCAGATATGTAATCAGTCATTTCGCACTAGGATAGCCCGTGTATGGCGATACGGCGTATGGTTGAGGCGGGTATAAGAACACCCTTCACCATAGCCCCATCATAGCCCCACTTCCGCCACAGGCGTGGGTGATGTTTAAGCTCCCGCCGGATGAACTCTATTTCGCTATCCGAAAGCTGGCCTGCCCATCCCGGCTGAAGCAGCTTCCTATCCGGGCGTACCGCAGTAACTGTCATATTGTTCCTTCAGACTATCTTCACAAGGTATTGCCCGCTGACTTTTTGTGCTATTATACCATCGGTCGCAGTGGAATACCGCAAATGATAGCATGGTGGAGTTCGATATCCTGGAAAATGGGTAGAGCATAAGTGAAATTCGTTAAACGCCAACTGGGATTTTTCCTATATGGTTCTATTTTCTGGCTTCCTATCGGCATAGCGCTGGTAATCGGCGTCCTCATCTTTGGCAACCTTGAAAACCTGGGCAAAGGGTTCCTCGGTTTCTTCATTCCCGAGCGGTTTGTGTACTCTGGTCTCGGGATAGCCTTCTGGTTCATTCTCTTCTATGCAACTGGACTCATCGCGCAAAGAACTACTATAGGCAACTTTCTTTGGGGGATACCGTTATTTGGCGCTATCTTCCGAAGAGGCGGCGCTACAGTTACCATCGATAACTTGCTCAATCTAAGCCCCTGCTTATGCCTGCGTTCCGAGACCTGTATCTGCTACGCCTTTATACTCTGGGAGGAAAAGGTCAGGCTGGGTAGCGAGAGCGCAGATTTCGACCTGATAGATATCTATCAACCCCACCCGCCTGCTCTGGTGACCGGCCGGGTCTTCTCGGTAAGGAAAGGAACGATAATCAAATTGGGCAACAAATCGAGTGACATCATCAACATCTTGCTCTACGGACTGAGGCGGCCGGCTGAGATTAAGTATCTCCCCTGGGAAGAGGAAACCGAAGAAGAGTTTAGGGAAAGGGCCAGACATTTTGGACTGGACATCGAACCCTCGGCCCTGGTTCAGTCTGCGCTGGACAAGATCGAAAGAACGAGGAGGCCGCGATGAAGGCTAGTGAAGGGCGATTGGGACGGGTTTTCGTGATACGGCTTGAGGATGGCGACGTGCTCCCCGGATGTATCGAGAAATTCGCCGAGGAGAAAGGCATATCCGTAGGCCACGCCATACTGGTGGGCGGGATCGGGGAGGGTCAAATCGTGGTCGGCCCGCGATATTCCCATAAAATGCCGCCTGAGCCGATGCTGCTGCCCATCGACGGCGCGCATGAGGTGGCGGGCGTGGGCGTGCTCGCGCCCGGCGAGGACGGCAAGCCCGTATTGCATATGCACGCCGCCCTGGGCCGCTCCGGACAGACCATGACCGGCTGCCTGCGTCCCGGCGTCACCACCTGGATGGTGGGCGAGGTCATCCTCTATGAAATCCTCGGCGCTAAAGTAGCCCGCATCAAAGACAAAAGGAGCGGCTTCGCCCTCCTGCAACCCGTAAAGGGCAAATCCAAAGCTTGAAACGCTAAATCCTGAACAAATCTAAAACCCAAAATTCAAAATGTAAGGGCACACGGCTGTGCGCCCTTACACCACATGTCATCGCGAGTTCTTCTTCAGGAAGGACGAAACAATCTCACCGCTGCCCTTCAGTAGTTGCCCAATTCATTGGGCTATTCGCGAAAATGGACTTTTAGCCGTTCATGGTTCGACAAGCTCACCACGAACGGGATTATCTCTATATTTGCCAGACCTGAGTCTGTCGAGGGCTAGAATTATGTTACGAATTCTTTTGACATAACAATGTAAGGATATTCTATTGAATGCCCTGGTGGGTAGGTTGGAGCACCTGCTCCAGGCTACCCGAATTCACCGAAGCCAAACCTTGTCCATACCCCTGTCCAGGGCTATTCCTGATACTCGGCAGGCGTTATAGTCATCTCCATCCTGGTGGTGAAGTTGCGCAGCACCACCATGTCCAGTTTCTTGCCGATAACGTCCCCGGTCAGCATGTGGTGTATGTCGTCCACGCCGGCCACAGCCTCCTGCCCCAGCGAGATGATGATGTCGCCCTCCCTCAAGCCCGCAGCCTGAGCCGGACTGCGGGGCGCTACGTTCATCACCTGTACGCCCGACTCGTTCTTCAGCAGGTAATATCTCACCACGCGCACGGGCAGCGGCACCATCTGTCCCGAGATGCCCAGATAGCCCCGCGTGATCTTCCCTTCCCTGATCAGCACGCTCACCACCCAGCGCAGCGTGTTCACCGGTATCGAGAAGCAGATACCCTGCGCGAACTGTATAATCGCCGTATTGATGCCCACCACCAGACCCCTCGAGTCCACCAGCGGCCCGCCGCTGTTGCCCGGATTGAGCGCAGCATCCGTCTGTATCATGTTCTCGATAAGCCTGCCGCTACGGCTGCGCAAAGAGCGTCCCAGTGCGCTGACCACCCCTGCAGTGACCGTGCTCTGGAAACCCAGCGGGTTGCCGATGGCGATGACCAATTGCCCCACCTTCAGCTTGCTCGAATCGCCCAGTTGCGCTATGGGCAGGCCCGAGGCGGTGACCCTCACCAGAGCCAGGTCCGTGGCCGAGTCCTGGCCCACCAGATGAGCGCCGTAATCGCTGCCGTCCGCCAGGCTCACCTCTATCTCGCCCGCACCCTCGACGACGTGGCTGTTCGTCACCACATACCCGTCGGGAGCTATAATCACCCCGGATGCGCTGCCTTCCCCCTCGTTGGGCCATCTCCGGGAACGTTCCGAGGCTTTCTTCCTCACCCGTATGCTCACCACAGCAGGACCTACCTTCGCCACCACGTTCGTCACAGCCTTAGAATAGGAATCCAGGAAGTCAGCCCCCTCCTCGAAAGAGGAAGACGCCGGCTGCTCCGCCTCCGCAGCAGCCGGGTAATCCAAAAATTTAAGCTCGAAATCCGATGCTCCACCAACAATATCCATTGAACCCCTCCGATTCCATGTTATCCCAAGAGGGACTGGGACGCAATCAAGCAGGCTGGCGAAGCAGAATCCGTGATGAACATTACGATGTTCATCACGAAGAATGAGAATAGTGTATCGTCGAAGATGTGACATCCGGAGAGGGCAGGTTAGAAACCTGCCCTACGGACTACTTTCATTCCGTGGTAGGTGACGGAGCACCTACCCTATGGATGCTTTCCTCTTGATTCTTCTACAGGCGACTCCTATAATCTCAACAGGCGTAAATTTTCTGAAGGAGGGGAGGCGGGCATGGCAGAGCAGAGGAAACCTCCTTATATAGAAAAGGTTGAAGAACGGGGCAATCTGCAGGTGTGGATTGTCGATGGCGCTTACATTCGCAGCAATATGGATGAGGAGTTCACCAACTTCGGCCAGCACTACCGCTACCACTACATTCCGGTGAACGAATTCTGGATCGACCGCGAAGCCGAGAACGATGAGCGGCAGTTTTTCATCGAGCATCTGCTTATGGAACGCCGCCTCATGGCCAAGGGCATGCGTTACGAAGAAGCCATCGTAATTGCCGACCGCGCCGAGCGCAAGGAGCGTCGCCTTGCCGGCGACTTGAAAGTCCTGACCCACCGCGGAGAGAAGCTGCCGGAAGGCAAAGATGTTCATGAGAGGCTGTGGCGAAAATTGGAGAGCGGACTCAGCGTCTGGATCGTTAACGGCAGGCTGGTGCGCAGCGTTTTCGACATCGACTTCACGGAAGGCGGGCATGACTACGTTTATGAGTTCGTGCCTGAGAATGAGGTGTGGATAGACAATGACATCGAAGAGGCCGAGCGTGGCTATGTGCTGCTGCACGAGCTACACGAGCGAAACCGCATGGCCAGTGGCTGGCCCTACAACAAAGCCCACGCCGAATCGAGCCGCCTGGAATACCACTGCCGCCATCATCCCGACGAGCTTCACGACAAGCTGGTAGCAGAAGGCTGGGTCTAATACATTGCACTTACCCCGCCTTATTTCATTACTCCGAAAATAGCTTCCTCAGGCAACCATAGGGTAGGTGCTCCGTCACCTACCAGGGAATGCGGGTGACAGAGCACCCGCGCTATTTTCATTTTTGGTGATGATGCTGAAAATGTTAATCTGGCGAACGCAGAAATAATCCCATTCGTGGTGAGCTTGTCAAACCATGAATGGTACAGATGTGACCGTTCGCCCTTCGACAGGCTCAGCGCGAACGGAACAAACCCTGTTTTCAGAGCAATGTCATAAATGACATAATAGGAGCTGTGGCTGCCACCATCCACACTGAGCAGAAAAAACTGAACGAATCTCAGAGTAGCAAAAAATGCAAAACGAAGTCCAACTAACCGATGGAGCGATAACGCTCCGGCCTTTCCGCCCCGGCGACGCAGTGCCCCTTTATCAGGCGGTGCGGGAATCCCTTCCCGAACTCCTCCCCTGGATGCCCTGGGCATATTCGGATTACTCTATCAAGGATAGTAGGAAATGGATCGAGTCATGTGCCAGGACATGGGCTAAAGGCAAGGAGTACAATTTCGTCATAATAGATTCCGGGGACGGCAGCCTCCTCGGCGGCTGCGGCCTGAACCAGGTCAGGCGCAGGGCACGCTTCGCCAACCTCGGCTACTGGGTCAGCAGCAAATACGCCAGGAAAGGGGTCGCCACCGCAGCAGCGCTGCTGGTGGCGCGTTTCGGATTCGACGAATTGGGTTTGACCCATATCGAGATCGGAGCTGCCACCGGCAACAATGCCAGCCTGCGTGTGGCGGAGAAGGTGGGCGCTACCCGGCAGGGGATTCAAAAGAGAAAGATAGCCTTCCGCGACAAGGTCTATGACAGGGTAGTGTTTTCGCTGACTCCGAAAGACCTGGAAAACCACGGCTAGCTTGAACTGTCCAGGGCTTGTCTATAGCCTGTCCAATGGCATAACCACCTCTAGATTCATACTTGCACCGTTCCCTAATTAGGTGCATAATATCCCCCCTGATTCTATCATTTATGTAATCTTGTTACAGAGATATTGAAGTGAGCACATGCCCATGAAGAAGCTATCAAGGCTGGCACAGGAACTGGGGATCGAGACATGCCTGGAATTCGATGCGGGGCTGCTTGTCCCGGAGCAAAGGATTAGGAACCTTTGCTTCGAAAACAGGTGCGGTAATTACGGCAATAACTATATGTGTCCGCCTCACATAGGCTCAGTGGAGGAAATCAAGGTTCGACTCAAGAAGTTCCAGCAAGGTGTCTTGCTGCAATATTCAAAAGCGCTGGATGTTACCAGCGACATCAAAGGGCTGAGGCAGACCAAGGTTGACTTTCATAATAGGGTGCTGCGACTGGAAGAGTGCCTGAGAAGCAGTGGCCTAAAGCAGGTATGGGGGATGATAGGAGGGAACTGCGCACTCTGCGAGATTTGCAAAGCTGAAACCGGCGACCCATGTCCTTATCCCGGTAAAGCAAGGACATCGCTGGAATCGTTAGCAATAAATGTGGTGGGATTGCTGGAGAAGTTCAGTTTGGACTGCAAGTTCTACCCCGATAGGGTAACATGGACGGGCTGCATCCTGTTCAAAGAAGAGTAAAGCTGATAGAGCCCTCCTGTTCGCTGTGGATGATAACAACTACAGCCTCCACTATAGCTCTAATGTGTTTCTTCTGGCCTCTTTGGCATCACCACAGGGGCTGGGCTAGCTTTCTGCCCTTTGCTATATCTGCCTACCCCCGCCCTCTGGCTTCCTCCCCACTCCCAGGCACTGGAAAAGCGCTTCACAACTCCGCACTTTTTGCAAACACCCAAATTCTTCTCGTCTATTAACCAGTGATGAACACACGCCTCGCGCTGGTCATCGTACACTGTCCCTTGAACATCCTCCATCTCTAACCTCCCTCGGCCAGAATAGGAAAGCGGCTGCAATCACGTGTGCCTCATTCGCCGTGGTAGACGCTGGTTTAACCAACTTAAAAGAGCACTTCAAGGGAGGTGCCCATAAACAGGGAATCAAAGGGGATATTGTGATGAATATTAACAGGACAACTCATAAAGAGGAATTGGGCACCATTCCCAACTGCCCATTATCCTCAGCCTAACCCCTCAAACCGAATGAGTGGGAGCAGAAGCTAACTGCCCCTCTTATCTCTACCGCTTCGTTTTAGAGTAGCAGTCAGAGCAGTACACCGGTCGCCCGTTTCGGGGCTCGAAGGGTACCTGGGTGCTTTTGCCGCAAGAGGCGCATACTGCAGGGAACATTTCCCTCTGCTGTCGGTAGCCGCCTCCGCTGCTATACCCACCACCACCGCGCTGTTGTTTTCTGGCTGCCCTGCAGTCAGGACAACGCCCGGGTTCGTTGGTGAAGCCCTTAGACGCGAAGAACTCCTGCTCAGAAGCGCTGAATGTGAAACTTGTGTTACAATCCGAGCAAGTTAGAGTCTTGTCCGCATAGCTCATGGATGACCTCCTTTTATTAGGACCTGGTTGCAGTTTGATCATCCATGGCCTGGGGAATGCCTGACTAGTAGAACAGGTCGGGGAATAGCAAACTTCGAACAGGTTACCATAATATGATAACACATAATGGGGGTTTGTCAAGCACGAGTGTGAGAGAAAAGATACCTTTGCTCCAGGCTAACCAGAGGTGTCGGGTAGCCGTACCAGCTCAGCGTAGCCAATCCCGGAAACCGCCTGGCCATCCAGAGTGCCGGATACTGTCGTCCTGCCCTCCCAGAAGTGGAAGGTGGGTATTGACAGAGACTCAAACATTCGAACCTCCTGCTGAGCATGTCGTGCCCTGAGCACCAAATCCAGGCCGCGGCCCTTCTCTCGAACCCGCCAGAGAACTCCGTACTCCCCGCCGCTTTTCGGGGAGACCCAGGAATCGGCCTTCTCCAGCACCAGGTCACGAGTGTGGTAGACCGAGTTGTCAGAGAGCATAATGGTCAGGTCTTGCGACCTGACCGATTCATCGGGGTTTACGATGCGCCAGAAGACTATCTCGGTATCGTTATCGAGTTGGACAGCGAACCAATCCCAGCCTCCCTGGCCCAGGGAGTTAATCCACTGATGGTCCATCCAGCCGAGCCCCTCGACTTCCAGCTTTTCCCCCGCTAGCTCGAGCTGACCTTTAGCTTTGAGTCTGGTCAAGGAGTAGTAATATGAGTCTCCTCCCGTCCATTCGCTCACCCCACCTCCGCTGCCCAGAAGAGGAGGCTTCTCTGAGACAAGAGCGAGCTTGAGGCTGAGCCCTGAGCCGTATGATTCGAGCCTGTAGGAAAGAGAATGTTGGTCAGTGCGAAACCAGTGGTCGCGACCCCAGCGCAGGTCGAGCTTTTGCTCGACATAATGTAACGCCGAACCGGAAACGAAGTTATGAAATTGCCCTGCCCCGAGGTCGGAGATAGCAAGAATCTTGAGCCCGACGGTGAAATAGGCCACCATAGCCCCGTACTCCCTCCCCTCGTAGTCGGCAAGGCTGAAATGCCCGTACCACCACTCCACAGGAAATGCAGGATGCGCCCCCTCGTCCTGCGGGAAGCGTATTTTTGGTGTACCAGCCTTCTTTCGCACCACAGTTGAATTCTCGCTGCCATCGCTGCCTTTGTCAAGCTCGCACCGCGAGCCACAGACAGATGCAATTAGCCAGATTAGATGGTAAACTAGACTTAATAACAGGGAGTGCAGAGAAGGGCATTCCCGAAGGAAGGATGGATGGATGGCAGATAATCTGGCAATCGTCAACAGGGCCATAGAGGAACATCACACTATCAAAGGGCATATAAAGCTCGTAGGAGATTCGATAAACGACCTGGAGGCTTTGTTCAGCCTGCAAAAGGCGCGTCCTGACTGGATTCTCAGCTCACCGGAGGCCCTCTCCGAGAAACAAGTC
>JBBIRL010000008.1:0-11083 GCA_037441825.1 Dehalococcoidia bacterium
CCCCAGACGGAGCAGGCTGGGATGCCTGTCTGCGCAGCACCGCTCGAACCCTGGCCGCAACCTCCCTGGCGCTGAAGGGCTTGGTCACGTAATCGTCTCCACCCAGCTCGAGCCCCACTATCCGGTCTACCTCTTCCCCGCGCCCGGTGAGCATGATTATAGGAACGTTGGACTGCTTCCTGAGAGTACGGCATACCTCGATCCCATCGATGTCGGGCAGATTGAGGTCCAGTATGATGATATCGGGTTTGTAGCTCGCGGCACGTTCCAATGCCTGCCTACCATTGGCCGCGCTGGCTACCAGGAATCCCTCGCGCTCAAGGTACAGCTTGAGGACTTCTGTAATCTTAGGCTCGTCATCGACAACTAGGACTCTGCTCTGCACCATTTCGGCCTCTGGTTCCATATTACAATAACGGCGACTTACTGTACAATCTATGTGCGTCAAAGAGTCCGGTGAGGAAATCCCACCGGACTCTGCTGCCAGGGAGGCGAATTAGCGACTTACCGGCCTCCCATCATGCCGCCGTAGCTTCTTTGTGGTGATGGTTCCCCACCCGGTTGCTGCTCGGAGTTACCCTCGCCATAGTAACGTCCCATCATACCACCCATGTAATTCCAGCCGCTGCCGTCATTATTCAGCCTGGTGGTCAGCATTGTCTGTAACCTTTCCCGAACCTGCTCAGTCATATTGTTTGCCTGGTCCTGGGTAAGATACCCGTTTTGCACCATAAGCCTCATATGCGCTTCGTGGCGAGTCATCACGGCCTGAATTAGCTGGTCCTGGCTGATGCCTTTAGCACTGGCAATGTCCGCCAAAGTCTTGCCGGAGTTCAGTTGAGCCTCAAGGTCAGCAGTCGTCATACCCAGCAGCGATGCTACCTGTTGGGTCACTTGAAATCCAGGTCCGTAACCCACCATTCCACCAAGCCCGTTGCAATACCACAAACCTGTCATGTTACCCGGTGCCGTGCTGTTACTGGCAGTCTGATAGTTGGCCGTTGGCTGGTAGGCTGCGCCATTGTCCGTGGACTTGGCAGCTACCACACCGAGTCCGGTGCCGATAGCGAGGAGACCTGCCACTATGGGGATTGCGATTTTCCATTTCCTGTTCATGTTCCAACCTCCTTTTTTTCTTGAGCTACCTTCATTCTGCCAGTCAATTGTGAAGGCAGTATGAAGACAGTCCGAAGACTTTCCATAAATTTCATAAGGATTGCAGCAGCAACAAAGCAAGTAATATTGAAAAGAGGTGCAGAATTCCTCCTGCGGGGAGCTTGGGGGACACATGGTGGTTGAAAGAAGATTAACAGACAGTCGACTGAGCTTGTAGATATTACTGAGGTATTTATCTGTCTTCGACGGATTAAAAGCAGATACAGTTCAGGCTTAAAGACTGAGGCAAGTTATGTTCATGACACTAAGTAACCGCCGTCGGCCACAATTAGATCACCGGTGACATAACCGGACAGGTCCGATGCCAGGAATAAAGCCACCCTGGCGATATCATCAGCATCACCCATCCTGCCCAGAGCAATGCGAGATATAAAAGACTTTAGTTCCTTTAGCTGAGCCCTGTCTTGGGATGCTCCAGTTTGTGAGAGAACCCCCCGTGTCTTAACACCTCCCGGGGCGATAGCATTGACCCGAATGCCGTGTGAGCCAACTTCCCGCGCCATACTCTTGGTTAGCATTAGCACGCCACCCTTGGAGGCATCATATGCAGACATTCCGGTGGATGAAGGATGAACAGCCCCAATTGAAGCAATATTGATGATGCATCCGCCCTGCTGTTTTTTAATCATTTCCTTGATGGCGTATCGACTACACAAAAACGTCCCCATTAAGTTCACTGAAATCACCTGCTCGAAATCCTTGCCGGTCATTTCTTCCAGGGGTTTCCGGGGATAAATGCCAGCATTATTAACCAGTATGTCGATACTGCCTAGAATCCTGGCAGCGTCAGAAATCATCTCTTTCACGTCCTCTTCTCTAACCACATTACATTCAATAAATTTCGTGTTATACCCCAAAGAATTAAGCTCGGCAGATGCATTTCTAGCTTCACCAGCATTAAGGTCAGCTATTAGCACTTTAGCTCCTGCCTCAGCAAGTCTGCGGGTAATAGCCAAACCGATACCCACAGCCCCGCCTGTCACGATGGCGCCTTTGCTGTTAAGATTAATAAGCTCTTTCAAAGGTATATTTTCCTGCATGACTCTCCACCTTCCTCCATCAAGAGCGGTCCGCAAAGGTTATTCCACAGAGATAATATAGTGATAATTGGGCTGACCGCCTTTTCATCACTCCGACCTCAAATTCAGGATAGCGCTAAACCTCCTTAGATTACACCGCCATCGATACAGATAACCTGTGCTGTGATATAGCCAGCCTCTTGGCTGGCGAGAAAAGCAGCCAGTTCGGCGACGTCACTGGCTGCACCGAAACGCCCCAGGGAGATGCGTGGCAATATGGCATCCTTAGCTTCCTGCGATAATTTGCCTGTCATCTCGGTAACGATGAAGCCTGGCGCAATCGCATTTACGGTGATATTCCTTGGGCCGACCTCACGGGCCATAGCCTTGGTAAAAGCTATCAGACCGCCCTTAGCCGCAGAGTAGTTTGCCTGTCCGGCATTCCCCACTAGGCCAGCCAAGGAGGCAACATTAATTATTCTTCCCCAGCTTTGTTCCATCATCGAGCGCAGCGCATATTTGGTGCATAAATAGGCACCACGTAGATTAGTATTCATTACCTCATCCCAAGTACTTTCCGACATACGGAGCAGGAGGGCATCCCGGACAATGCCAGCATTGTTTACCAGAATATCAATCTTGCCCCATTCCTTAACAATTTGTCGGGTCATCTGGCGGACAGCGTTAGCATCGGAGACGTCTGCCCTATACAACATCGCAATACCACCTGAAGTCTCAATTTTTTGAGCTACCATATTTGCCTCTTCGTCGTTAGCCAGGTAGTTTAAGGCCACTTTGATGCCGCAGGTTGCCAGCTTAATGGCAATGGCTCTTCCCAGACCACGAGATGCGCCGGTCACGAGGGCTACTTTTTTGTCCGGATCATTCAATTCCCGCATTCCTTTTTTCATGAGAATCGTTTTATGACTACACAGCAATTCTGCCCGCCCATACCGAACGAGTTGGAGAGGCAAATATTCACTTTCTGCTGACGGGCGACATTCGGCACATAATCCAGGTCACATTCCGGGTCCGGCGTGGCGTAGTTAATTGTCGGTGGAATGATACCCTCCTTTACGGTCATCACAGCAGCAATCGCTTCCACCGCACCGGCCGCGCAGGCTAAATGCCCGACCATGGACTTATTCGAACTGACAGGCACTTTATAGGCATGCTCGCCAAAGAACAGCTTGATGGCTTTAGTCTCGGCGGCATCGTTAAACTTGGTGCTGGTACCGTGGGCATTAATATAGTCAACCTCCTGCGGTGAAATGCCGGCATCACGAAGGGCCATCTTCATGGCGATGGCCTCTTGATTTGGGTCAGGCACTGTCTCATTTAGAGCATCGAACGACCAGCCGGCTCCGGCCAACTCAGCAAGTACCGGTGTGCCGCGCTGCTGAGCATGCTCGAGGGTCTCCAATACTAACATGGCGGCCCCTTCTCCAAAAACCATCCCGTCGCGTTCGAGGTCAAAAGGACGACAGGCCTTCTTCGGGTCAGGCTCGCGACTGAGGGCGCCGACACGCCCGGTGATGGCGACGGCCAGTGGGTTTACCTGAGTTTCGGTACCACCAGCGACCATGACATCGGCATGCCCCAGGCGCAGCAGATTCAAGGCTGTACCCAGGGCGTCATTGCCGCTGGCGCAGGCGCTGTTCAGACTGCTATTGGGGCCCCTCAAGCCGAATTCCAGCCCAACGATAGCCGATACCATACTCGGAGAGACCTTGCTGATTAATAGT
Organism: Dehalococcoidia bacterium; assembly: GCA_037441825.1. Classification (GTDB taxonomy): domain Bacteria; phylum Chloroflexota; class Dehalococcoidia; order SZUA-161; family SZUA-161; genus JACWAE01. The sequence continues at coordinate 3,941 of JBBIRL010000008.1, forward strand.
GGGTCTACGCGCATTGGGCCGCGCTTTCTGAGGACTTCACCTTGGTCAATGAGGAGGTCCATGGCGCCGCTCGTAGCAATGACCAAACCCAGCCTTTCGGGTCTCTCCTGCATCATATCCAACCGGGCATCACTCAGAGCCATCCTGGTAGCCGCAATAGCGTATTGAGTACAAAGAGCGGTGCGGTCAACGCGCTTGATGCCCATATAATTCGTAGGCTCGAATCCCCTTACTTCGGCCGCTACCTTAGCAGGATATTTGCTGGCATCAAACTTGGTTATAGGTCCGATAGCTGACTTTCCGCTGATGAGCCCCTGCCAGTATGCTTCTACGGTTAGTCCCAGAGGGGTAATAGCACCCATTCCCGTAATTACCACCCTATGTGGAGGCACTTTGCGCTCCTTTATCTCCGGGCGGAGTATAACCGAGTGAAGTCAGTGATGCCCCACCGTCAATAATAATAATCTGTCCCCTTATCATGCTGGCAGCATCACTGCACAGAAAGGCGACCACACTCGCCACATCTTCCGGCTGCACCATGCGGCCGGCTGGCGTGCTTGTGACCATTGGCCAGGGTATTCTAGGGTCAGTCGTGTATAGTTTCAGAGCCTCCGTCTCTACTGCCGCCGCTGCAATAGCATTCACCCTTATCCCAAGGGGCGCCAACTCGATAGCCAGATAACGGGTGAGGGCTTCGAGCGCAGCCTTGGAAACGCCCACAGCAGTATAAATCGGCATGACCAATCGGGAGCCGAGGCTGGAGATATTGACAATGACGCCTCCATTTCTCATTAAGCGAGTTGCTCTTTGTGTACAGAGCAGGGCAGCCCGGGCATTAACGTTCATTGTCCAGTCCCAGGCATCAAAGTCCAGTTCCATGGCGGTACGGGCTACGCCGGAAGCAGCATTATTTACTAGAATGTCCAATCGTCCGAACATATTCTCGATCTCAGTAAACATCCGGTCAATCTTCTCTGGTTCGGCGAGATTGGCTTTAATGATATGGGCAGTTACTCCCTTACCGCGGGCGGACTCAGCGGTACTCTCGGCGGTCCCCCGCTTGCGAAAGAAGTTGATGATGACATCGGCACCTTCTGAGGCCAGTTTGAGCGTTATCGCCCGGCCAATGCCCCTCGAACCACCTGTTATCAGCGCAACCTTACCTTTCAGAGCCATATATTATCTTATCTAGCTTACTTCTTATTCTTCTCAGCTATTTTACGTTCAATATAGGCAATAAATCCGGCTGTATCATTGATATTTCGTAGCTGCTCATCATCCAGCTCAATATCAAAAGTGTCTTCCACTGCCACTAATATCTGTACAATGTCCAGAGAGTCAGCACCAAAGTCCTTAAAAGTAGTGGTGGGAGCAAAAGCAATATCTTTCTTGCGTAGTATCCTTTGCGCAATCTTTTTCACCGTTTCTTCGACTGATGGGTCAACGGACATTTCTAAACTCCTTTACTCAGAAATTGGACTAACAATATTCAGGGCGCTTCTAATCGTGGCCAGTTCTGTTTTGAAAGTACCGACAAGGTCTATTTCCACGGCGCGTTTGGCGGTGCCGATGGTACCGGCCACTTCCGGTGCTTTGCTGCGGCCGTGTGCTTTACAAACAATGCCGTTAATACCCCATAGCGGCCCACCGCCCGCGGTATCAGCCGGTGCAGTTGCTTTTCTTAAGGCAGTCACAATCTCACTGGCTTCATCCTTAGATAGCTTTTCCAGCAGTCTCTTCTCAAGCCACCGGGAGGTAACATCACCCAGTCCTTCACAAAACTTAATCACTATATTGCCCACGAAACCGTCGCAAATAATGACGTTAGCTTTGCCATGGGCAATATCATGGCCTTCCACATAGCCCACAAAATTCAAACCGGACTTCTTAAAAAGGTCGTAAGCTTCTTTGGTCACTGCATTACCTTTCCCTTCCTCAGCACCATTGTTGAGCAGGGCAATCGTCGGGTTGGGTATGTTTATCCACTTGCGGGCGTACACCATGCCAATAATGCCGAAATCCAGAAGCTGGTCCGGGCGGCAGTCTACATTGCCACCCAAGTCAAACATTACTGTCTCGGGAGCGAATCCCAGGAACTCCCCACCGATGACCGGCCGTGAAAGGCCCTCCAGTGTCCCCAGCAGCCCTAAGGCTGCGACAAATATACCTCCTGTGGGACCAACACCCACTGCTGCTGCCGCTTTCCCATCTCTGACCAGTTTGATGGCCACCAAAATCGAGGCATTTCTTTTCTTGCGCATGGCGTAGGCTGGATGTTCGCCTTCGAGCAAATATTCGTCGGTGTGCACTATGTTAATATCGAGTCCGGAACCATCGTATTTTGCCAACTCCGCCTGAATACGTTCCTGCGGCCCGACCAGAATAACGCCGACACCGTGCTCTCTGGCTCCCTGGACTGCCCCCTTGATGATTTCTTCAGGGGCAAAATCGCCCCCCATGGCATCAACCGCTATCTTCATCATCTTCCCCCTCACTTTCTTTTCCTTTTCACAGAGTACTACTGACTTGCTCTGCGCTGTGTCGTTTCATTCATTGCTTCCAATATCTTGTGCTCTTTACCAGCTAAGACTGATAGCATCGTGCTGACAAACACTCCGACAGTTTTCCTTACCAGAGCTACTGCAAACATGGGAACCGGGACATAATATCGACAGTCGTTTTCGCGCTGCCTCGGTTACTTTGGCTTTGGGTTTACGGCCATCCTCCTGCACTACCTCAAGAACAGCCGCCGGACAAACGCGTACGCATTTACCACACCCGTCACATTTCCCTGAATCGATGGTGATGTAGTAATCACCCGTTCCGTCCTGTAACTTTGCTTCTTCACGGGACTCCTTACCCATATGCCTTTCTTGGGCGAACAGGGCTGCGCCCAGTGCCCCGATAATTTGCGGGTCGTCAGCCAGTAGCGGTTCAAGGCCGACCTTCTCGGAGATTTTAGCCACCATTCCCTTATTCTTGGCGATGCCGCCGGTAATGGTGAAGTCTTTCTCGATAGAAACCTTTAAAAGGAGGTTGAGGCATCGGGTGGCGATGGCTTCATTCAGGCCAGCCAGGATATCGCTACTGGCGACGCCTCTCCGGACATGGGCGATAGCTTCGGACTTGGCAAAAACGGCGCAGATGGTGTTGAAGGGAATGGCCTTCTGGGACTTCAATGCTAGGTCTCCAATTTCGCCGAGTTTTATGCCCAGTACATCAGCAATCATTTCCAGGAAGCGGCCGGTACCACCAGCGCACTTATCGTTCATGACAAAGTTGGTCACATGACCTTCGGCGTCACAGCGGATTGCTTTGCAATCCTGACCGCCCATATCTAGGATTGTCCTCACGGATGGATAGTACCAGTTGATGCCACGAGCATGGCAGCTTATCTCAGAGACATTCTCCCGGGCGAAGGGAACCAATATCCGTCCATAGCCGGTGGCTACAACGTAATCAACTGCATCAAGCGATAGCCCTGCGCCCTTCAGAGCAGAGTTGATAGTCATGTTAGCTGTCTTGACGCTCTCTGGTCCTGTATCACAAATGGTGGTGGAAATAATGGTACTGTCTTTCATAACAACGGCTTTGGCGGATCGGGAGCCAATATCTATACCGGCGACAATCATCACTTCGGACCTTTCTCCGCGGTCTCCTTAGCAATAATCGCCGCGCCAAGTGCCGCAACCATTTGCGGTGACTTCGGTTTCAGCACCTTAAAGCCGAGTTCCTGTTCCATAATATTCACCAGCCCATCATTTAAGGCAACTCCACCGGTGACGGCAACATCCTTGGTGATGCCGACGCGTTTGCACAAGGATATAGTGCGGCTTACGATAGATGCGTAGATACCGGCAACGATGTCTTCTTTCGGTGTGGGGGGGTCTCGGTGCACATGAGATATTACTTCCGACTCAGCGAAAACAGCGCAGGTGTTGGTAATATCGGCACGGGCGTGAGCCTGCAGAGAGAGAGAAGACATTTCTTCTAACGTGATGCCCATCAGCTTGGCCATCTGCTGTAGAAAAAGTCCGGTACCGGAAGCACATTTATCATGGTTTACCCAATCGGCAATCCGTCCTCGCTCGTTCACCTTGAGGACGGTGGTACTTTCAGCTCCCATGTCAATCACCATGCGGGCAGACGGGAACAAATAATGAATACCGCGTGCCAGGCAGGTGGTAATGGCCTTCTGCTGCGGGATAAAAGGAATGAATTTCGCGCCTGTGCCGGTAGCGGCAACGGGCAGGCTGTTATGGCTTAACCCAGCCTCCACCAAGGCCGCCTCTATCGCCTTGTGGGCCCCGGCTTCAATCTCATCGCCGGGCGGCACGATGGTGGTGCCAAGGATGCCATCATCCCCCAGTACAACTGCCTTGATATTGAGACTGCCAATGTCTATGCCCAGGGTCTTCATTGGTTACCTATCTTCTTCTAACATCTCGGTAAACTGTGTTAGTTTATCGCGAATTTCTTCCTCGGAGTTAACCGTAGGGTCGACGATGTCACAATCTATAGTGAGCATCGGAACATCGATTTCACTCAATACTTCCTTGATGACCTTTACCGTAGCGCAGGTATGGCGGCAGCCCAGGAACGCCCAATAAATCGCCCCGTCAATCTTGTACTGCTGGGCGCTATCAATGATATCCTGCAATGCCTGTTCACTAAGTGGTCCATACATGCTTCTTCTCTCCGGAATGAGAAAGGACTTCATCGCCACGCTCTCTAGAGGTCGCGATGGGTCCAGCTCACCTTCCGACCAGCATGTGAAAAGCGGCTCCGTGACACTCACGGCACCATGCTCCTCGAATATCCTGCCCAGAGAACTCATCAAATGCATGGGAGGGACGAACAGTGTCATCAGGCGGAAGCGTTCGGAGGAGACAGCACCCTTGCCCTGTTTTACCATCATTTTTAATTCATCTCGCAACTGGGTCAAATATTGGATTGCCTCTGGCTGGCCAGGGAACATGTAGTCAGCCGAAAGCAATTCCAGATAGCCCGAGATAGACATCGGCGAAGGCACCGCCTTGCGCAGTTCACTAATCTCGCGGTATAGTTCAATCTCTTGTTTGTCCCGGACAACCATTTCGGCGAGCTTGTCCCAGTCCATTTTTTTGCCAGACTTCTCTTCAAGAAAGTGAACCATATCTTTCAGTTCATCAACCAAATACCTCATTTCCCCAGGTGAATTTTGGAAAGGGTTGTCCAGGAAGAAGCCCGGGCTGCGGCTGAGCTCCATCATCAACTCCCCAGACTTAGCGGTGTTATCACAAATGAGATTCGACCAGAGGATAACATCTGGATGGGGGATCGTGTTCAGACCGAAGATACCGGCCACGCCGCGGTGGGGGGAGCAGATTTCCGGAGCCAGTCCGAGTTCGGCCCCTTTGGCGAGCAGTTCTGCTTGCTCCCGCAGGAACAGTGCCGTGAGCCATGTTGTCATTTCAGTATGCATGGGCACAATATCCATGGCATAGAGCATTTCAGTTGGAAAGAAAACAGTGTGGGCAGCTAGAAGTTTACCCTCTTCACGGGCATTTCGGATACGGCTGTAATATTCGGCAAGCATCTGGTAATACAAAGTCTCACTGGAACGCATCTCAGGCCGAGCACGATTCATCCTTGACATCATTCGGAATGTGCGGATAAGTAAATCAACTTCGCTTTTATGTACGATAGTGGTCATCTCTTTCTCGTTTCCAGCATTTCCAAGAAAGCCTGCACTCTGGTACGTATTTGCCCTGAGCCGGAAGTACCGTATTCCACATCCAACGCAAGCGTGGGAATATTCGCCCGTTTCAGCTTTTCGGTGATTACCGGGAGGTCATGAGCATAAGGCACGCAGTAGCGGATAATCTGACTGATTACGCCGTCAACCCGATATTCGCGGGCCAACTGCAAGATGCGGTCAAATCGCTCATCAGAGGGCACCATACGTGCACAGGGGAAATTGCTCAAATACCGCCGCGATATAGCTTCCAGCGGAGACCGGCCATCCAGAACCACAGGGTCAGACCAGTAACGAGTGCTGGTGCACAATTCATCGGTTACTACCAGCCCGCCCAACTCTTCAATAGACTGGATAAACTGCGGGTTGTTCATGACACTACCGGTTACCATCAGTCGCGCCCGGCTCGGGTAAGCTCTTCCCGATATGGCTAATTCTGCCAGTAACTGACGCAGATGATGATTAAAAAGTTCCTTGGGCATGCGGAAGCTGGCATTTAGTACTTCCATCGTATCGGTGCCGGTAATCGGCGGCTTATCGAGCTTGCGTAGCTCGTAGAGTTCTTTCAGCAGTGCCCGTGATTCATTGTAGACCTCGATAGATTGAAGCAACGCTTCGTCGGTAATCTTGATGTTAAGGTATTGTTCCAAATGCTGCTTGAACATGGTCACCTGTTCGTAGTAAAGACCGTGTGCGCGCTCGGTGTATTTACGAGGCACACTGAGAATGTGGTGGAAAGGTGCTTTGATGTAATGAACCCACAGGTCAAATAGACGGCGCGCCCCATCACAAGTGGACCCGGCAACTATCCCATCCAGATAATCATACTCGCCTCGTAAACCCATCTGGAGGCAACTTCGTGAGAAAGAGCAGTTGTTAATGTACAGATAGGCATTGCCATCCTCCAACTCCATCTCCTGAGAATAACCCGTGATTCGCACGGGAAGAATTCCAGCGGCGTGTACAACCTCCTCAGGAACGTAAGTACAGAGCCAGCCAAAGATCATCTTGCCCTGTCGCTTCAGCTCCAGGATTTCCTTGGTTTTGGGGAAAGCATGGTTGACCGCACGAAAGTGATCAGGGGTTGGCACTTTTAGGCCTATAATATCTAAATAACCCATATCCAAGTAACCCATAACCTAACAAAACAAATTAATACCTAGTATATCGAGGTATCCGCTTCAGGATATAGAAAAAATTAGTTCATGTCAAGTTGGATATCCTGTCAACTATTCGCCAACTTTACATAACGTTTTCAGACTATATCTTATACAGAGTGTTTAGAATAACAACCCGCCCATCACCCCCAATTAAATAAAAAAACCAACGAAAAAATCTCACCACAACTAAATTGGATCACCACGCCCAAAACGCAGCATCTCGCCAAACAGTCAAGCCCCGGGGCT
>JBBIRL010000008.1:11093-13006 GCA_037441825.1 Dehalococcoidia bacterium
AACCCTGGACACCCTGGGGGTTGCCCAAAAACCGGCTGACAAAATTTCCCACAAAAAGTACCCCTGAAAAGTGGGCCTTCAGGGTTGGCCAGGTCTCCATCAGGTACAAAAGGTCGTCTTTGCCTCGACAGACGCCTAGATTTCAATTCTAGGGCTTCGTGAATACGGCCTGAGTTCACCGCAGAGACCGCGGAAGACGCAGAGCCTAGTTTTCAGGCTTTCGGGTGCCGATTCTCGGGGGTGCGACATTTTCTTATTGACAGCCCACCTTAGCCACCCCTTAAAATATCGCCACGGCTACTCCCCAAAATCACACCCCAAGGATTTTATAACTGCCAGCACATATCACGCAAAAGGCTGAGAGCATAAAACGGACTTTCATATTTTGGGTGAAGCGGAACAAACTCATTTTCGAACGTAGTAAAAAGTCCATACAGGCCAGGTCAAAAAACCTGCCAAAATCGAAGCTGCTAACTCTACATAAGATTTATAGTGCGACCATAGACTATGAAAAGCTATCCCCGCAAACCATTGAAGGACTACGGGGCATTTCGGCAGGAAAATCACCGTCCAGGACGTGTAAAATCTATGCGCCGACGTTTTCAACGCCCTATTTTCGAACCAGGGGGCTTAGCAGGTTCAGTCCAGGGGCTTACTTCTTGGCTTTGGCGTCGGAGGCCATGACCCCGGCTGCAGCCCAGTTCTCTTTTGCGATATCATCGAAGATGACTATGGTCGCCTCCGGCGTGGTATGAGCTACGGTGACCATGGCCTCGGTGATAACGCGGGCCAGCTCCGCCTTTTGAGCGTGCGTCCTGCCTGTCCACATCTCGATCCGTATTATCGGCATATGTTTACCCCTTTCTTACAGATAGTAGTTGTTCGGAGCTCGGTTGCGCTGCTGGTTTCGTCTGTCGTTATGCGGTTTGAGTAACATCCACAACCCCCTCAGAAACCACGATTCGAGCTGCGCAACCGCAACCGTTTGCCTGGCTTAATTGCATTTTGAATTCACTTAGTAGTACAATTGAGATAGGAACACAAATCCTTAACACAAAAATAGAGAGTCAGTCATGAGGTCTAACTGGAGAGACAGGCTGAGCCTGAGGCTCAAAAGATTCCTGGGGATAAACCCCATTCTGTGTGACACCTGCAAATGGGATTGGCGCAGCGCTTGCCACAATCCCCAGCGTCCCAACGCCACCTCTTGCCCCGAGTACAAGAAACGCGGCACCTAAACCCGAATAGCAGCGCAGCTTGCAGCCTATTCTCAGGCCCATCCTAATGTTATGTCAACTATATACCGAGTTACTTCTTGGTATAGTCATAGAACCCTTTCCCAGACTTCCGTCCTAGATGCCCTGCTGTAACCATGCGCTTCAGCAGCAGCGGAGGCGCCCATTTGGGGTCCTTGAACTCGGCGTACATTGACTCATATACGTAGAGCAAAGTATCCAGCCCCACCAGGTCAGCTAGCGCCAGAGGTCCCATGGGGTGGTTGTAGCCGTAAACCATGGCATTATCTATGTCTTCTTTTGTAGCCAGGCCCGCCTCGTACACTTTCATCGCCTCTATGAACATGGGCACTGCAATGCGGTTTGCTATGAAAGCAGGCGTGTCTTTGGCTATGACGGTTACCTTACCCAGCGATTGACCGAAGGCCTTCACCGTGTTGAGGCTCTCCTCGCTGGACACAATAGTGGTCACGATCTCCAGCAGCTTCATCACAGGCACAGGGTTGAAGAAGTGAGTCCCGATCACCTTGTCCGGCCTTTTGGTCGCCATCGCTACCTCGATTACACATAGGCACGAAGTATTGGTGCCCATAACCGCATTGGGAGCGCAGACCCTATCGAGGTCGCCGAAAATCTTCTTCTTTAAATTCATATTCTCTGTAGCAGCCTCAATCACGA
>JBBIRL010000008.1:13019-19372 GCA_037441825.1 Dehalococcoidia bacterium
GGTGCCCTTGAGCCTCCCCACGATAGCTGCCTCTTCCTCTTTGGATAGCTTGCCTTTCTCCACACTCCTGGCGAGATTGCCTTTAATAACCTTCAGGCCCTTATTCAGAAGCTCGTCGTTGATCTCCGACACCGTGGTCTGATAGCCGGATTGGGCGCACACCTGGGCGATGCCGCCGCCCATTATGCCGCAACCTACCACGCCGACTTTCTTGATTGCCATTCAAACTCCTTCTCTGCAGGTAATTTTTAGCCTGTTCAAATATACCAACCGGGGGCAGTCCAGTCAAGCTGGCTAGCTCAGGAACCGCCTATTCCCTGCGTGCTACAGTTGCGTGCACAACTCCCCCCAGTTTCGTCACATTCCTCTTCGCGTTAGGCCCTTTGAAGTAAGTCTGCTTCAGCGACTCCATACTCGCACTTTTCACCTGATAAAACCCTCTCTTAGAGAGGAACTCCTCGACACCGTCTTCTTCCAATGCGAACTTAGGAGGCTCGCCTCTTCTCTCATAAGCTTCCCGCCATTTCTTAGCTTCTCCACCCTCGGAAGCTGCATCAAAGGCCGACTGAAACGCGTAGTCGAAAATGATACGGCTACCTTTGCCCGAATTCTCAGCCACAAAAGCCAGGGTCTCATCCACAGCCTCCGGGATAAGGTACACGGTGACGCCTTCCCAGATAAAAAGGGTCTTCTTATCCTTATCATAGCCGCTTTCCCGAAGCCCTTCCCCGAGCTTCCTTTTATCGAGGTCCAGCCCGACATAGGTAACATTGCTCGGTAGAGAGCCAAATATCTTTTTGACCTTCTGTATTTTGACTTTCTGTGTGTTGGGATGGTCTACCTCAAAGACCCTGGCCCTCGCCTTAAGTTCATCGAATCTGTAGGCTCTGGAATCATAGCCGGCACCCAGAATAACCAGTTGCTCTATCCCATCGTCAATACACTGCTTCAAGTAATCATCGATATATCTGGTTCGAGCCACCACACTATTGGCAGCGCCGGGGATAATGCGTTCAGCGTACCACAGCGCAATCCTGGTCAGTAATCTGCTCCAGGCTATAATACCGAATCTAAGGCCGAGGAAACGTTTTGCGAACCGGTCTTCACAAACCTGCTCGTTATTTGGTCTCAGCAACTCCGCAGCCCTGAAGGCAGCGTTCGCTTCTGCGGTAGCACTTGGTTTATCTTTTTTCACAGTGACTCCGTTTCTAGATTGCTTGCCAACTATACGTTAGCTGCACATCACTCCGTGACAACATGAAAACATTGCCACTATACTCGTCTCTACTATCTGGCACTCAATTCAGTCGTTTCCCCCTGTGCCAGGTATTATACCATGTCACCGTAAACAAAGACTGCGAGGAAAACAAATAGGAGGCCCTTCAAAAAGCCGTGAGATTAGCAGACGTCCTGACCGGTTCCAGGATTGTTGTAGCCCCTGTAGTCGTATGGCTCATATTTTCTAATAGAACGGATGCTGCCTATTACCTTCTTCGCTGCCGCCGCGATAACCGACCTGCTTGACGGTTATGCTGCCAGGAGAAGCAAAAAGACCACTACCTACGGAGCAACCTTTGACGGTCTGGCCGATTTCGTTCTGGTCTACACAACCATAGTTAGCCTCGCTATTAAGTTAGAAACGTACTGGCTCCTTGCCGCGGGGTTGATGTCAATAGCTTTCCTGATTCCTGTGGTGGGGCTTATCTCAAGGAAGAAAGGTGGGCTGACGATACCACACCTGGATACAAACCTTCTTGCTGCTTTTGTCTATCCCACGATTATGGTACACATAATCGACTGGCGTTATGCAGATTTTGTTCTCCTCGCCGGGTTCCTTATTCTCCTGTACTACAGTAGCAAGTATGTGCGCTATGTACTAAGCATTTATAGATAAGCAAATTATATTCAAGCTAGCTTTCCATTCGCGTATCCTTCTTACTTTTCGAGAACAGATTATTGAAAAATGTTTTGATTCTACCTTTAAAGTGGTTAGCCGTATAAAGCGCTCCCACCAGGATACCAATAGCTAACTGTATGCCTGTGATTCCATTTGCGTGATTAAGAGGGGCATCTGTCATATTGCGGGACATCAAGTAGAAAGAACTCGGCAAAATCGACATCGCTGCCCAACTTAAGCAACTTTTCATCTTAAATACCTTTCTATCATAGCCCGATTTACGGTGTCTTTTTGGTACACTATCTGCTGCCATTTGTCAAGATACGCAAATGACTATTGACATCTATCCAGTAACTCAGTATTATACTCAGTACTCATGTTCACATGCGAAATCTGCGGAGGAATTTTCAAGACCGCCCAGGGTCTGGCGGGACACAAACGTCTGCGCCATGGAACCTCTAAGTCGGCCAACGACACAATGACAACCATACTCGGCCGACAGTTACACCGCAAGATTCTAAACCAGCTTGGTGATAAACTGGCTGACAGACTCGCCGAAGCTATTATCCAGAGTCGGGGCCGAGATGTTTGGGATGCCTATCTGAACGAAATCCTTCGGCGCGGGCTTGACCTCAGCTCACTGGCGATATACCCGAAGGTTAAGGCAATCATTGTAGCTGCTGGCGAGAGTAATCTCCTGCTCCCCCTTACCAAGGATAAGCCGGAGTGTCTCCTGGAGGTCGGTAAAAAGACTATCCTCAGCAGGCAACTGGAAAACCTCAGGGCGTGTGGCATATATGACATCGCGGTAGTACGGGGATACCAGGGGGACAAGATCAGTTACCCCGGCATCAGGTACTACGAAAACAGCGACTACCACAATACCGGCATCTTGAAGTCGTTCTTCTATGCCAAAGACGAGATGGATGATGATTTCATATTCTGTTATGCAGATATCTTATACACGAAAGAAGTGCTGGAATTGCTGCTCAGGGACCAGTCTGATATCTCACTTGTGGTTGACACCGATTGGCAAAATCACTACCTCAAACGCCACCAGCATCCGGTTTCCGATGCCGAATTAGTTAGAGTCGAAGGAGACCGAATAACACAGATTGGAAAGGGTATCATACCACCAAATGAAGCCCACGGTGAGTTCATCGGGCTGGCAAAATTCAGGAAAAGCGGTGCAACAACGCTGAAGGTAATCCACAATTGGGCTATACAGAATTACCAGTCAAAGGCCTTTCATACATCGCCTTCGATTGATAAAGCATATTTCACCGACCTGATCCAGGAGTTGATAGACCAGGGGTATCCGGTACGCCACATTGACATTCACAGCGGTTGGGCAGAGATCGACACTTTAGAAGATTTTAACAGGGTAAACAGACGGTTGCATTCAATACTAAAGGTTGAATAATCGATAATTAGAGGTACTGCCATGAAGGCTATCATAGTTGCTGCCGGTCCCGGTACTCGCCTCAGGCCTCTCACCAATGAAAAACCCAAATGTCTTCTCGGTATTGGCGGGAGGACTATTCTTCAGAGAGCGCTGGATGCACTGACACAAAACGGTATTGAAAAGATTGTGGTGGTAAGGGGTTACCAGGGCCATTTAATAAATTATCCGACCGTAACATACTACGAGAACCCCAATTTCAAACAGAACAATATCCTCAGGTCTTTATTCTATGCCGAAGACGAAATGAATGACGATTTCATCTTCTCCTATTCAGATATCCTCTATAGCAAATCGATCGTGGAAAAGCTTATCAACAGCCAGGGGGACATAGCACTTATCGTCGATGTGAACTGGCTGCAGCACTACCAAGGGCGTGACCTGCACCCACTTTCCGAAGCTGAGCTGGTCAGGGTTGAAAACGACAGGGTTACCAGAATCGGCAAGGAAGCAGTTAAAGTCAATGAAGCCCACGGGGAGTTCATAGGACTGGCAAAATTTACGAAGTCAGCGGCACAGGCTATGAGGGCAACCTTTCATCAAGTGGCCAAAGAATGCCCGGCAGCCCCCTTTCACCGCGCAAGCTCTCTGGAGAAGGCATATATGACCGATATGCTCCAGGAGCTTATTAATAGAGGATTGCTGGTGCGAAGCGTAGACATCAAGGGGGGCTGGATGGAAATCGATACGCCTCAGGATTTAGCGGAAGCCCAAAGACGATTCGGCAGCAATAGCTAAGACTGCTATTGGTGATTATTTCGTGTCGGTTACCAGTAAACTCGATCTCCCGCGAATGGGAAGCTAAAGTGAGCTCAAACTTTCATGATTACGAGCACAAGCTTAATTCTCGTAATAATATCAGCGATCATTCATCCTCTGTGGAATATGCTCTTAAAAAGAAGCGAAGACAAGGTTATATTCTACTTAAATATACACTTGATTTTTACGGTTCTTTTTAGTTTTTTACTTTTCATATATTCGGTAACCAGTATCAACTCAGCAGGGTGGATTTTAATCGGTCTCTCCGCCTTGACGCATTTTTTCTATCAGGTGTTTTTATGTAGAACCTACGAAGTCGGCGACATGTCGCTTACGTATCCTATAGCGAGATCATCGCCTATCTTCGTCCTTATTATAGGCTTGGTCATACTGAAAGAAATACCTTCGCCGACAGCGATCGTTGGCATTGTTCTCGTGGTATTCGGAGTATACTTGATAAATATGAGGAACCTCTCTATTTCGGAGCTTGTAAGACCGTTCAGGATAGGATACAGAGAGGCTATACTTTTTGCTCTTCTCACAGCCCTGTTCTCTGCGGCATACTCCATCGTGGATAAAAAAGGTGCCTTAAACATGTCACCAGTCCTATTTTTCTACATGTTTTTTGCTATTTCCGGTCTTATGTTTCTAGGTTATCTCCTTTTGCTTAAGGAGAGGCGCAAAAACTACTGGCGTATCTTGCGAAGTGACAAATACAAAATAACGCTGGCATCCATTATGGAGTTTGGTTCATATGTACTGATCCTGTACGCTTTTCGTATTTCCAACGTATCATATGTTGTAGCTCTAAGACAAATAAGCATCATCTTCGGTGTCATATATGGAATGTTGTTACTAAAAGAAACCGATGGGAAAGTAAGGCTTCTAGCGTCAAGTGTTATCTCCCTCGGTTCGTTTCTAATAATTGCCTTCGGATAGGGTGGTACTGCTTTGGCACATCACAAAGGCGAAAGGAGCAAGCAGCATGGCTGATAGAAAAGAGAAGGTAACATTGTTTCCCGGTATGGCAGGCGTAACAAGAGATATGGTAAGCAAGCTGAAGGCTGAGGGCGTAGAGCTTTTTTCCGTTGATATAATGGTAACCCAAAAATGCAATTTCAGATGTATCTATTGCTATGCGGAAGGGGCACCTGAGAGAACAAAGCAACTGACAATAAAGGAAGCTAAAGCCATTGTTGACGACTGCGTAGAAATGGGCGTAAGAGTTGTCAACATGCAGGGCGGCGAGCCTCTTATTTGGAATCCCCCTGACTGGGAAGGCAAGCAAGGGGAGGCTCTTTTTCATCTCATTAGCTATGTTAAAGAATCATTTGGGAAACGAAACCTGCCTGTGAACATCGTAAGTTTTACAGATGTCGGTGTTATGACGAAAGATAAAGCAAAAATATTTTTGGCTTACGATGTTTCTTTGTGTTGCAAGCTTGATTCATTGAATGAAGCTATACAGGACAAGCTTTTGGGTCGTAAAGGTGGAGCGCAAAAAATAATGAGCGGATTCGAGAACCTTATTGAGGTAGGTTATGGCAGGAGTGACGCCCCCCCTCTTTCTACAAACACAGTGGTTACTGTTATTAATTATGACGGCGTTCCCGAGGTGTTTCGCTGGTCTCGCAGCCATGGTTTCAAGCCATTCGTAATTCCAGTTCATGTCCATGGTAGAGCAAAGGACTACAGCAGTTCCATGCTTTCCGGCAAGTCAGGAAGCACTACCCTCAACTCCAGCGATATAAAGAGACTATTTGAAAAGTTGGCAGAGATCGATGGCAGAGAATTCGGTATACACTGGAAAGCGGAATCACCGTGGGTAGAAAACAAGGCCTGTTCCCGGCATCTGGGAGGCGTCCATGTAAGAGCAGACGGCATCGTCGTACCATGCTCCGAAGCTCCGGACTACTGGGCCCTGGGTGACATACGAACGTCTCCGTTGCAAGATATCGTTTTCTCCCCAAGGATTAGAAGATTCAGAGAAATCTACAGTCAACTGCACGAGGCTTCGAAATGTTCGCCGACCAAATGCCCCCTGAGTGCTGAGAACAAATGCTATGGGTGCAGGACCCGGGCTTACGATGATTCTGCCTTTAACGAAACAGGCGTTTTCGATCCGGAACGATTGGACCCGGAGGCGTTCTTTGCGGGAGACCCCGCTTGCTGGAGAACAGCCTAGTACCTAATTGCGCAAGAAAGCGTAATAAACGAGATTCTTCGCTGACGCTC
>JBBIRL010000009.1:0-19037 GCA_037441825.1 Dehalococcoidia bacterium
GATGTATGGGCTGCGACCTGCGGTTCATGGTCGCCAAACTGGTAGCCCAGCCACCACTGAGCGCGGTTAAAACAGGCAAGCATTAATAATTGACACCGAATAATTAAGGGCTCGGCTGCACAGACTAGTACCTAATTGCGCAAGAAAGCGTAATAAACGAGATTCTTCGCTGACGCTCAGAATGACAACTAAGAACTGTCACCCTGAGCGTAGCGAAGGGTCTCGTAACCCTTCGTTAGCATTGCGATGATTATCGCAACTAAGTACTAGCAGTCTACCAGGTAGCGACATGGTCCTCGGCCACGCCGAAGGCTTTCTCCACTGGATGCCTCCTGCCTCCAGAATCCACCAGTGCGCCGGAGTACAGGCCGTATGGCTGGTTGTAGACTGTTCGAGCCAGGCCGAGGTTTACCCGCTCCCGGCGCAATCCCTGCGGGGTGAGCTCCAGTTCCACAGCCCCATCCGTAGTACGAATTCTCCAGGGCTGCATGGGATCCTTGGGGACATCGAATCGCGCAGCCCCTACCAGCGTGATGGAGTTCCCATGCCAGATGCAGTTCTCATTGAAGCGCTCGTCGTCCTTGATGACATTGTGTGTGAGGTTGACTCCGAGCAAATTCCCGGTCGCGTCGATGGTGGCAAAGGTGGACCACTGCCAGAAAGTGCTGCGGGGGTAATACGCCTTGTGATAGTCCAGCAGCCCCACGTCACGGTCCGGGGTGAACTCCACTTTCTCGCCACCTATTTCGAGCGCTCCGCTGGCGGGGCAGGCTGACTTGTGCGTGAACA
This sequence comes from Dehalococcoidia bacterium, assembly GCA_037441825.1. Taxonomy (GTDB): domain Bacteria; phylum Chloroflexota; class Dehalococcoidia; order SZUA-161; family SZUA-161; genus JACWAE01. Next base: position 790 of record JBBIRL010000009.1, read on the forward strand.
TGGGGCGGTTGGGCCCCAAAGGCAGCATCGCCACCAGTGGCTGAGTCCGCGCCGGGTCTTCCTGAAATAGCAGCGTGCCTGCCACTGCAGGCAGAGACCTCTGCTTGCGCACCTCAATTTGGAGCCGGTGCGCCTGGCGCTCCAGGTGGTTATGCATGAACACCCGGTATCCCCGGGTCTTGACTTCTCCGGAATGATTCCACACGTTCGCAGGTGCTCGGAACATCCACGGCGGCAGCTTCCGCGTGTGCTCGAAAGCCTTGCCGTTCCTCCGGTCGAACAGGTGCAGCCAGGAGGTCGCCAGAAACCCCACATCGACAATCGCCACGCTGAGATACCAGTCAGGGTGTACTACTGCCCAGTGTTCCCACTCTTTGAGCCGGAAACGCCGCAATCCGCACAGTCTGGGAATGCCACACCGTGCGTCCAAGAGGTTCAGCTCTTTGAACGGTCGGATGAAGCGGCCGAACTGCACCTGCCCGTCGACTACTGCCCTGTCAGGGGTCTCCATTGGTCTACTCATAAAGACAATCACCAGGTCACGTTCCCGAAATTCATAGCTGCGACTATTTCATGCCTTTTTCTTCTTACGAGCCAGCTTCTCACGGCCAGAGGGTACCAGCCGGAGTACCCCTTCAGCCTCTCTCTCAATGGTTTTCTTATCAAAGAGCATAGGATGATATTCCACCTTGGCCCAGGGTTCCACGAAGTCTTTGTAATGGTCGCTGGCTGGCTGCCCCGACTGCCCTGTGCTGTGCATCGATATCGATTTCGATAGGTCGCTCAGGTCTATGATTTGGCGGTAGCTGGGGATAATGACCTGGGCGAAGTCTGCGCTGTAATCGAACCCGCCATTGTTGACTGTATACTCATCGCCACCGACCCCCACCGGTCCTGCGTTCAGGATTTGGTCCAGCGGCGGGATCATCCCGAGCAGGTGGCGAAAAGTGGCTGTATGCAGCCTGCCCCAACGCCAGGCGGACATGTCAGGGCCGAGTGTTTTGGTGAGTTCCTCTATGGCCTGCTCCAGACTGGCACTCACAAGTTCGTCCCGTTTCTCCACATTTGACTCGGAGCCATCGCCGAACCAGTATGAGGTAGGATACTCTAGCATCTTGGGCATAGCCAGGATATGGAAGCAGTTGCCGACCAGCCTCTTGTAGAAGTAGTGCTCATAAATATCCTGACCCAGCTTATCCTTGAGGAGGTTCTGCACCATCTTTAGATACCACGTATGATACAGAGCGGCAGCAATGCTATCCTTGTCCATACGAAAATTCCAGCGACTGAGGTATTCGAGGGCTTTCTTTTGTCTCCGATTCTTCGGTTCAAGCCTTGTCAGGAAAGGGACAAGCTCGCGGGCCTGAACGGAACAGACATCGGCCTGCATCTTCTTGAAATCCTCTACAGAAAGTTTTTCTTTGGCTGTCAGCATCTGTACGATGCGCCGCACCCGATAGGCCGGCAGCCAGTCATGAGTTATGAGATAGGGGTAATCGTCATCCACTATCTTGTTATTTGCGGTGGCAAAGAAATGAGTGGGAGGGTTAAAGGCGCTGGGCAGCTCATCGAACGGGATGTAGCCTATCCATTCATATTCTCCCGTCCATCCCGGCACCGGGACCAGCCCTTGTCCCTTCGCTCTGATGGGAATGATGCTGTTGGCGACATAACCGATGTTGCCCTCCACATCGGCATACACCACATTCTGCGAGATGAGGCCGCAAAGACGCAGAGCTTCTCTGAACTCCTTCCAGTTGCCGGATTGGTTGAGTTTGAGCAGCCCTTGAAGGGCAAGAGCGGAGTGAGACGGCTCATGCCCGGTCCAGCGGAGGGCTACAGTCTGGCGAAGTCCTTTCTTCACCTCGGGGTTTGCCATCCCCTGAAGTATAGAGTCAATCATGGGGCCATGCCGCGTAATCAAGACCTCCCTGGTAACCGGCTCCTCCCGACCACGCACCAGAAACTGCTCAGTGCAAACCTCGGCGTTTTCCCATTTGCCCTGATACAGGTATTGGCGATGGTTTTCGGGATTCAACTTCTCGATATACAGGTCCTGAACATCGGAGCCCAGATTGGTAAACCCCCAGGCAATACGCTCGTTATGCCCGATGAACACCTCGGGTAACCCGGGGAAGGTAACACCTATGACGTTGAGTCCGGGAGCTACCAGGTGTGCTTCGTACCAGATGGAGGGCATCCCGATAAACAGGTGAGGGTCGTTGGCAAGGAGAGGCATGCCCGTGGTGGACTTGCTTCCATCTATTACCCAGTTGTTGCTACCAGGCGGCACTGCGTCCGAGCTGAGGGAACCTGTTGCTTTCTTCTGGCGTTCCAGCAGCGATGCTGCCATCTCTCCGAATGCACCCTGTGAGGGTATGATAAGCGATGCTTCCGGAGGGTAAAAGGGGAGCAGCTCTCGTGCGCGTTTCTCGCCCAGACGTTCTATCAGGTCCGCCCTCAAGATTTCGTTATCCCAATTCATGGACAACTGCCAGGCCAAAAGCAGGCCGCAGGCAGCAGTATCCGCCAATGTCCAGGGAGAAGGCTGCCAGCCCAGAAATCTGTATTCAAAAGGAGGGCTCTCGAGGTGGCTCTCGATGAACTCATTGACTCCCTTGACATAAGCCCCGGTCACGGTCCTGGTGAGCTTATCGCCCTTTTCCTGGATGAGCCTGGCTGCTGCCTGAGCAGTTCGTCTCAGCCCTATAGTGCGCATGAATATGTCAATATCCAGGGGCAATTCGCCTACCACCTCGGATAGAGTGCCGCTAGCCAGCCGACGGTTGAACTCCATCTGCCACAGCCTCTCCTGGGCATGAGTGTAACCCTCGGCGTAGAAGAGGTCTTCCACATCGGAGGCAAAGATATGAGGTACTCCCCACCGGTCCCTGATAATGCGAACCTCATCCTTCAACCCGGTAACACCGATGGTACCGCTTGTTGCCGACAGGGCTTTCTCGGCTAGCTCCTTCATCTGACCTACAGCGTCTTCCATGACACCTCCTGCGGCAAGCGGTTACGATATGTCATCATTTTGCAGGCGGAATACACCCGTCCTGCCCCAAAGGTCTCTCTCTCGGTAAGAGTAGAACAAAAATGTTGATGCAAGCTGCGAAGCATGTAGTATTCGAAATTCGTTCTGGATTAATTTATACTATGGAATGCTGGGGTGTCAATACGGGCCGTAAAAATAAGCTGGAATACCGTATTGCTCTTATTGCGTGTTGGGGAATAGCAAGATAGAATAGAGGGGCAGGGAAAAGCTGCATTCAGGAATTATGCCTGTAAAGATTGTTACCGACAGCACCTCCGACCTGAACCCCCAAATTACAGGAGATTTGGGGATCACAGTAGTGCCATTGTATATTAACTTCGGCAAAGAATCTTACCGAGACGGTGTTGACTTAACGACCGAGGGATTCTACCGAAGGCTTGCATCCAGCAAGACCTTACCTACCACCGCCGTCCCCGGCCCTGCTATGTTCGCTGAAGTTTACGACAAGTTAGCCCTGGAGACGAATGAAATCGTCGTCATCGCTTTAGCCAGTAAGTTATCTTCTGCCTACACGATGGAATCGCAAGCAATCGGGATGATGAGAAAGAAATGCCGTATAGAAATAATCGATTCGAAGGCAGGCTGCATGGCACTGGGATTAATCGCTATCGCTGCCGCCAAAGCAGCAAATGCCGGAGCCAAAATAGAGGATGTGCTGAAGATAACTCGGCAGAATATCTATCGCTCCAAGATATATTTTGCCTTCGATACGCTGGAATATCTTAAAAGGAGCGGCCGTGTCAGTGCAGCACAAGCTTTTTTGGGCTCAATGCTAAAGGTGAACCCTATCATGACTCTGGAAGACGGTGAAGGCCGGGCTGTAGCCAAGCCGAGGTCTCGCACCAAAGCCATAGAATTCCTGTATAAGTTTGCTGCAAGCTTTTCCAACATCGAGGAGTTGGCTATCGAAGATGCCGCTACCCCCGATGAAGCGGACATGCTAGCTGAGCGTATCAGTTCCAAATTCCCCAAGGAGCGTATTTACAGAACAAAGGTCAGTCCCGTAGTTGGCACTCATGTCGGGCCACATGTGTTGGCTGTGTCAGTGTTAGGGGATAGTGGTTAGCACAGTCAATCGGAAGTTTTTACTCTTATTCTAAAATTATCGCTTCTGGCGGTCTTCTACGCGCAGCTCCAGAACGATGTGACCCCAACCACCACATCGCACCCCCACATCGAAGCAACCGGTCCTTTTGAATCTCATCTCATTGGGATCAACACCAGCATAGAAGAGCTCGTTTGAGGTAAAAATCAATGTAGCCACTGAGGCCAGGGCATAGATGCAAATCCTCTTCTCACCCCCTGGAAATCCTATTGCCAATGCCAGATAAATGGATGAGCGATCTCACTTCAGATAACCATTTTCTTGGAGAAAACGTTTGCTCTGGAGCAAAGCGTCTTTAGAGGTCACCTCAAGGATAATCCTGCCATCGTAGCCTATCTCATCTAATTTTCGCAGAACAGCTAGGCAGTCCACCATGCCCGTTCCCACCGGATAGTGAGCATAGGAATCGCTGGCAATGCCATCTGTTAAATGGATTTCCCTGATTTTTTTGCCGTATCTGGTGATGAAGTCCACCGGATTCACACCACTGACAAAGGCGTGAACTGTGTCCAGGGTTATTCCAATTCCCTTGCGGATGAACGGTTCAAATTCCTGTGGCTCTCTGAAGAGTGCCTCGCCACGGTGCAAGTTCTCTACGGAAAGCTCCATATTTTTCTTTTTGGCATAATCGGCTATCTCGAAAACACTCTGCTCGGCTATTTGCCTGGTCTGCTTTTCCAGCAGTGCATACCTGTCTGGAGTTGCGCCAAAGCAGCCCGGGTGCATTACCAGTACACTTATCCCCAGTTCCCCACAGAGGTCAATGTGCCTCTTTGTCTCCGCAATAGCCTCTCTTCTCATGGTGGCATGAAGGGCAGCAATGTTGACCTCACCCAGAGGAAGATGACAGCTTACTGCGCGGAAGGGGCGGATTATTGTCCTCAACTCGCTTATCAAGGGAAGCAGAAGTTCGGCACTGATGATGGAGAAACCGAATTCAATCTCTATGGTGTCAAAACCATGCTCAAGAACGAACCGGGCGAAATCGTGCAACAGACCCAGGTAGCCCTTAAGCAACCGCTCCCGTGCAGGCCTGCCAGCCCCGCGGGCAAGCGTCATGACTTGCCCGGTGCATAAACATGTGGAGACACCGAACTGCCTGTTCATCTCAGTAACGACCTCGATTATACCACTTACCAAAATGACCCGGATAAGCTCAACAATCGCTAGCTAGCGCAAAGTGCAAGTTAGTGATAAACTGACATAAACAAGGTTGGAAGAAATGGATAATGACAGCAGCCAAGACAGCGGCACTACCAACCCGGCGCATAAAGTCGCCTTCGTCCTCAGCGGGGGAGGGAACCGCGGTGCTCTCGAAGTCGGGGCGCTCCGGGCTCTTCTGGAGCATAAAATTCAGCCGCGAATCCTGGTAGGCACATCGGTGGGAGCTATAAACGCCACAGCGATTGCTATAAATCCCACACTTGAAGGAGTTCGCTGGCTGGAAAACAGGTGGCGTAGAGTGACCAGGAAAACTGTTTTGCCCGACAGCTATTTATCTATGGTGCGACGCCTGGTTACCGGGGAGAGCAGCCTGTTCGCGAATGAGAAGCTCAAGTCTTATCTGGAGTCCCAACTGCCTGATGGAATACGGCAGTTCTCCGACATAAAAACCGCACAGCTATATATCACCGCTGCCGTACTTCATACCGGCGAGCTGCATGTCTTTGGCATCGACAGTTCCGACTCGATTATCGATGCCATAATGGCGAGCACTGCCTATCCTATTCTTCTGGCTCCCTGGAAGTACCGGGGAAAGGAGTTTGTGGATGGCGCTGTGGTCAGTGACCTGCCCATCCGCGTCGCCGTGGAGATGAAAGCCAGCGAGGTTTACGCTATAGACGTGGGCAAGCACCAGAACGCCAAGCAGAGCCAGAGAGGCGTACTACGCGTTATCAGGCAGTTGCTAAGTGCCACTGCCTATCAACGGTTCCTTGACGATATGGGCTGGGCCAGCAGGCTACCAAAGGACAGAATCCACTATCTCAGTATAGACGGTTTCGATGACATAGGCCTCCGGGATTTCAGCCGCACCGCGGAGATGATAGAGAAGGGCCATCAGATAGGGCTTGAATATCTGAGCCGATTATCCAGTCCCGCCAGCAGTCGGGATTAAGAAGACGACTTAGGGCAAATGGGAGAGGTTCAAGCTATATTTCATTACTCTATTTGCGTGCAGATTTTCCCAGCGTGTTTAAGTTGAATAATTTATAGATAAGGCACACGCCAGTCACGCCTGTAAAAGAGACTATTGCACCTATTGCCCCCAGCGCAATCCCTCCACTACCACTCATTACTCCGAATCCCACTGCCATCATCACTATTCCCAGTAAAACCCTGATCAACCTATCAAAAGTTCCCTCGTTTTTGTTAAACATGCCATCGCCTCCTATAGTGATTTTGAATTTAGTTAGCCACCCCGGAACTACATGATCCCGGGAGCTACTACAATCCGGTATCGGCTCAGATCTGCCTTCCAGGCCATAATACACAACAAAATATTGAGATGTCAAAAAAGTCTGACGGAGAAAGATTGAAAAGTCGTTACATTTGGGGAACCCGCTGGATGTCCACTACATGGCTTCTTGCTTAGAAACTGGGGGAACACCCCGGTTAGTAAACGACCTCTGCCTATTGCTGCGCTGCGTGTTGCTATATCGTCTTTTAAGAAATATAATGTAATTGCTATGGCCGGGGAAATCGTGGGCGGGGTACTCGGGTCAGGGGTCGTTGGGGTGTTCTTAGGCGCCTACATAACGACAAGGGTGGTTGTGTACAGGATAGGCCAGGCTTCCACCGGGCCTCCTGCCTACCAGGTTATGGGGCGCTTGGTCTCAGTGGTTATCCCCACGCTTATGGAGGAAGAATACCTCCCTAAGCTTCTGGAGACCATCCGTAACCAGACATACCAGCCCATAGAGATCGTTGTAGCCGATAGCAGCCCCCCTCCTTCAAGCGATAGAACCCTGGAGATATGCCAAGCCTACAAAGCAAAGTACGTCTTTGTCCCCAAGCTGAATCTGCCTCATGCCCGCAACGCGGGGGCGATGGAAGCGCAGGGCGAGATACTGGTGTTTGTCGATGCGGATTGCCTGTTTACCCCCACCTATATCCAGGATGTGGTGGCTGCCCTGGACGAAGGATACGTCCTGGCTCATGGCGCCGACCCTGTGGCGGAGGGCATCTTCTTCGCCGCGGCATCGCTTATGCTGCGCAGTTGGTTCAAGCCCAAAGCATATACTACAGGCAGGGGTATAGCCATCTGGAAGAGTGCTTTCAGTGAATTAGGCGGCTACGACGAGACACTAGACCCGACAAAGGGCTTCCGAGAGGACCTCGACTTGGGCAAGAGGGTGCGGCAAAGGTATGGAAGCAAAGCTATACAGCTCTTGCGCACATCTTACCTGGGGGAATCGGCGCGGAGGATAAGATATCTCGGCACCGCTGAGTGGAACAGGGTCAGAGGGGTCAGGGGTTCGAAGACTATCCCCATATAAGACTTGAAGACATCTCCCCAAGTTTCGCTCCGAGATCGAATGTCTCATTGTCTTCGGTAAATAGTGTAGTTGAGCACGTACTTATTGGCGAGTCCACTAGTCTCCTTGATAATCAAAGTGTATGTACCAGATGTTTGGGCGACAAAAGTGAAGCTGGAGTGAAAAACCAGGCCCAAGTCCTCAACTTTGGTACCTTCCGAGTCCTGGATATAGACCGCAAGGCCACTGAGTCCTCCTGTTATCGTGCCCTCCACTCTCTCAGACAGTTTCAACTCTATCGGGAAGGATATGAGGTCATTCCCCGACAATTCACCGCTATACACGAATGGTCCGCTCGGAGTCAACGGCTTTAGTCCGTTTATCTCCGCCTGCAATGCTTCCACTTCCTGCTGCGCTTGAGTGAGCTGCGTCCTCAGTCCCTCCACATCTCGCTGAGACGCAGCCAGTTGTGTCTGCGATTGTATTAGAGCTTGTCTGGATTTATCCAGCTTTGACGATAGTCCATCGAGGTTACCCGACTTCTGAAACAGAAATATCCCCAGTATGACGATTCCTACGGCGAGAACGCTGATTAGCAGGAAAGCAAGATTGCGGTTCATTTTCTTTGCTGACTTTGCTTCAGACTTGACCTCATCTCTCGCCTCAGTTGTCGGCACATCGGATGAAATCTCTTCAATTCTGCCACGCTCTATCTCATCCTTCACCTCGGCGGTTGACACGTTTAATGGCATTCCCTCAATGACGGCGGGCTGCACCTCATCTGTCAGCTCGGTTGTTAACGCATTGGATGACATCTGCTCAGTTGCGCCGGGTTCTATCTTATCGGCAGCCTCGGTTATTGACTCGTCAGACGGCATCTGCTCAGTTTGCTGTTCCTCCGGCAGCCTCCGCACTTCCTTGTCTCTGTACTCCTCTAATGTAAATATTCTTTTGCACTCCGGATTCACGCACCTGTAGACGCCATCGTGGCGATTCCAAAAGAGAGACCTTTGACCGCACTTCGGACAAATAACCAGGCCTAACTGGGGATCGGGGCCTGATTCATTGACTGTAGTGGGTTTCGCCTCCAGCGTAGCTCCTTTGCCAGACTCGGCGGCAACAGGTGGCACATCATCCACCAACTCGTTGATGATAGGAGTTGAAGCAGACACAACTCTCTCTTTTCGCGACGACGGCTTACGCTGCCTGGGAGCTTTCGTTTGCATCAATTCACCTGTCCTGTCGTTGAGAATAGCTTTGGCAAATTGGAGGACTTTACACGGCCTCATTCCTGTTCCGGGCTGTCTGACAGATATTATGCGGAAGAGAAGCGGTTGGGGCAATATGATTAATGTACTCTTTTGCGTAGTACTTCGTAAGCATTGCGAAACGCCATAGCGATACGTTTAGCATACCACTTAGTCCACAAGCCCTGCCTGAGCAAAGCTTAGCTATCACCCCCCTCCTTCATTGAAGATACCTCATCTTTAACATGCCGTATCAGGGCATAAGGTACTAAGCAGGCAGTAAGAGTACGATATCATACGCGATGACGGTACCAATAGGGGATTAATTGAGCGGGCAACTTACACTATGGTATATGTGAATAGTCCGGAAGTGATGAAGTATACCTGCACCGCTGGATGCTTGACATGGTGAATAAGCAAGTTAGCTCGATGAACCATATCAACCCCCCCGAGGGTCTTGGCACCCATATAGATGAACTTCTTTCTCTGGTGGTGTACAAAGGCGCCTCCGATCTGCACATAACCGTGCCCAGCCAACCGATACTGCGAATCGAAGGCAAGCTTATAGCACAGCAGGATTTAGCACCTGTTACACCAGATGATGTTAAGTCCCTATTCGAACAGATTACCACTGAAGAGCAAAGGGCTACTTTTCAAAGGGAACTGGAGCTGGACTTTTCCTATAGTATTCCCGGGCTTGCCCGATTCAGGGTGAGCGCCCTGCAACAACGAGGCACGATGAGTCTCGCCTTCCGGCTTGTGCCGTTCAAGGCCCCGTCTATAGATGAACTGGGCTTACCGCAGGTCTGCAAGGAGCTTATTCGCAAGCCGAGAGGACTTATATTGATAACCGGCTCGGCTGGAAGCGGCAAGTCAACCACCCTGGCGGCCATGATCAATTACCTCAATGAAACAGAGAGCCGAAACGTTATCACTATCGAGGACCCCATTGAATTCTTGTTCCATAATAACAAGTGTATTATTCGTCAGCGAGAGTTAGGTGATGACACCAAACTATTCTATACTGCATTGGTGCATGCTCTGCGCCACGACCCGGATGTAATTGTAGTCGGAGAGATGCGCGATTTGGCCACGATAAGCACAGCCATGACAGCGGCCGAGACAGGTCATCTTGTGCTCGGTACAATGCATACGATAGACACCGCCCAGGCCGTTGACCGTGTTATCGATATTTTTCCTGCAGGCCAACAACAGCAGATTCGATTGCAGTTCTCACAAGTAATAGAGGCAGTATTATCACAGGTCCTGCTGCCCCGTATCGGAGGTGGCAGAGTAGCCGCCTTCGAAATAATGCTGGCTTCGCCCGGGATAAGGAAACTTGTCCGTGAAGGCAGGATATACGAAATACCACTTAACCTCGAGCATGGAGCGTCGGAAGGGAAACAGTCTATGGATCAAGCACTGGCTAACCTGGTAAAAAGAAATATCGTTACCAGAGACGACGCCATCATGAGAAGCAGCAACCCGGCAAATTTGGATGAGTTGCTTAACTAACAACAGAGGCTGCCCGAATCCCGTGACATCTATAACCAGCACATGAAAACAATGGGCAACATATATGCCAGAGCATTAAAAACAGGTGTACCCCCTTACTCTTCCAATGCACGGCCTATAGCCAGGGCTATTCTCACCAGGCCGATGGGGCCGCCCTGATAAACAATGAAGCGGTCTTCCCAATTCGGCTCGAATTTGACCTTGTAGTTCCTCATCCCTTTGTAAGATACGAACCAAAAGAGAGTGTTAAAGAGTAAATGAACAGCTCGTTCTCCCATCGGAGCTTCGGGTCTTTCTCCCACCCCGGCGAATGGCGCCAGTCCCAAATCGAACGAGCGGTACCCTTCCTGCCTCAAAGCCAGCATTAATTCCGTGAAAATGTAGTCCATGGTGCCGGGCGGCACTTCAGCTACATGCCGCATCATGTCGAAATTCCCTTCCCCCGGTCTGTACGATGGTATTTCATTGACGAAAGCCAGAGGACATCCTGTCGAGTCCCGGAGAACGACCAGCGGGGTTGTTGCTATATAGCCTCGCGCAAAGCTTCCCTGGATAAAACCGAACTCATGCCGCCCGGGTTCAGAGAGCCACTGTTTTGAAACCGTCTCCATCTCATCCAACGTTGCCGGTGAGTGGGGAGGCTTGTGTCTGGATAGCTTATAACCCCTATCTTCGAATCTGCGCCTGATCTTGCGAAAATACTTGGACTCTATAGTATGCGAAGTGAAATGGTCAAGATCGACTATCGCCTCTTTGCCAATTTTCAGCCTGGATAGGCCAAGCCGCTCGTACATAGGGAGCATGTCTGGTATAAGAAATGCCACCAGCCATCCATTGTCAGAACAGAAGCGCAGAAACGCACGGGCAGTATCTTCCAGTTCCTCCTCTGGCCCTACAGGGTCTCCCAGGCTAAAAGCCACACTTCTGACCACTTTATATGAGATGAAAGAGCTGCGGGTGCTCGAAAAGAAATATGACTTATCCCGCCAGACCTTGAAATAGTCATAGGACGAACGACCATACTTTGCCAGGATAGCCTTTGCCTCCGCGATCTCTTGAGACACCACCTGGAGCTTGTACGCAACAGGGCGGAATATGCTATAGGCTGAGAAACCGAAAGCCAGAACCCCCATAAGATCGAGCGAGTCCATAAACCAACGGGCATAATGGCTGTGCGTCACCAGGTCAGTGTTACCGACGAAGAAGAACTCACGCAGCGTTCTGTACAGCGCCTCTCCAAAACTGAAGTCTACCCCAAAATCGCGTTGGTCGAGGAAACTGAAGCCTACAATCCCGTATATTATCGCAAACAACACGACAAAAATGGAAAGCGCCAAGCCTCGTGTTATGCTTTGACGTTCAGTGCGCACGGAGAACCGTCTGCGGAAGATGAGCAGGAGAGCCAATGTCACTGCCGGAGCCAGGGCTTCATACCACTGCTGTGAAGTAATTTCCACAACATTTGACAGGAACTCACCGAGGTTCATGACCAGGACCAAAAATAGACTTACAATGGCGAGCCACCAGGCCACCCTGCGGCGTTGAAGGAGGCGAAAGGACAGATAAACAAGAACGAAACCTATCGCCACTGTTAGTGAACGGTGCAAGTGGAATATGCCAAAGGGCAAAATTAAATCAAAGAAACGAGGATGAGGAGGAAAACGTGTCAACAACGTGTTGAAGATAGGCAGCAGCCCATTAGCGAGAATAGCGAGGCAAGTAAGCCATACAGGCCACTCCCTCTTAATAGCTTCCCACAGCAAGCGCCGCCAGGTTACCGCAATGCCCGGCGGAGGTATCGGCAGATTCTCCATCAGTTCCTCGTTGTTTTTCCTTCGGGGAGGCGGGGCAAATTTAACCAATGCTAAGAAATGTAAGGGAAAAAGGTTAACAAGTCAACACATTTGGGGCAGACTATCTTAATTATGCTTGTAAAGAACCGCCTGCTCCCAGACAAAGTGTTTGGGGAACGATAAAACAGCGACCCGGGAAACCCCTTGACATCAGAGGCTTTCCGCGCGGCTACCGGTACTTGTAGATAACCTTGCCGCCTGTGATGGTGAGACCCATGCTATGAAAAAATCCGCCCAGCATCTCCACCGGCGCAAGGGCGGCAACCTCTTCTACGGCTGACTCGAAGAATTTGACGTCTGCGTCACCCGCCCAGACGTCATCCACTTTGACATCTGAGAGCTGGCTGATGGCAAGCTCGTGCACTGCTGGCTTGGCAGGATCTTCGATATCCGGGAAATGACGCATCAGGTAAAATCGGACCGCCGGTAACTCCGAGGGAACAGCCTGACGGGTGAAAACCAGGGAGCCTTCCACTATTCTCTCACCGTGGGCCTCACAGATGCCCTTCATCTTCGCCCCCACACGCTTGCCGCCTATTTTGGGATTCAGCTCGCTGAGCTTCGTCCGGTATATACGGGCCAGCTTCTTGGGAAATCCCTGCACAAAGCCGCGCATCAGGGTGAAATCGTTATCAACCCAGATATAAGGCACTATGTAGCCCGGCTCTCCTCGGAAACTGCACTGAATCATTACCAGGCACTCCTGGTAAACAGCCCGCTCCGGGTTGATAAAGGCTAGCTCGGGATTCGATTCGCTCACCGAAACCCATTCTACGAACCACACAATGCCCTTTCCCGGCTCCGGGCCTATCTCCAGAGGCGGCGGAATCAACTTCTTGGCCCGCTTCGCATCGGTACGAAAGACCAACTGCATCACTTCACCGCCATAATACCAGGGCGGCGGTTCAACTATCGACGATTGGCCCCGGGGTGTTAACGGCAGTGTATATCCCTTCAGCGGAAACTGCTTTGATGTCATTGAACCTCCTCTTTAAGAATATTATAAAACCTGTCTCTGGCGTTGCGTTCGAGCCAGGGGCGATGGCCGCATTTCTCCAAGAGGATGAATCGAAAATCTTTCAGAACGCGAGCAAGAGGCTCCTTGACCCCTTCGGCCGGATGGGGGTCGTAGTCGCCGTGGATGGCGACTACAGGGCAATGGATTTTCTTACCGAGTTCCAAAAGCTTGCCGCTGCTTCTGAGCTTGCTGGCCTGTTCCCAGACACCCTGGAAAACATCATACTGGCATTCCAGCATCTCGTCATCATGGGGCAAGGGATCGTACGAGTCAGCCCGAGATAGCAACTTACCGAGTCGGGCCAGGGGCGTGTTCTTGTCTTTGCTGGCGGGGTCGTTCAAGGCTTGCATCAGAGAAAGGGCTTGCTCTCTTTCCTCTTCGCTGAGCCGACTCAGCCGGGTCTGGGTAATGTTCAGTGCATATTTTTCTGCGTAGGGCGCACTGCCGATGAGTATGAGCTTTTTCACAAAGGAAGGGTGCTGAGCAGCAAAGATAAAGCTGAGCAGGGCACCCCAGGAGAAACCGATCAAAGTGACCGGAAGGTCTGCGTTCTTTTCTAAAACGGCCTGCAACTCACGGACCTGTCCTTCAAGCGTGGCTGCTGTTTGAAGCGGCTCCAGGACGCCCATAAGAGAAGATAGTTCTCGAGCCACCGGCGCCATTTCTCCAGGCGCGCCCGGACCGCCGTGAATAACGGCGACACGATAAGGCTCGCTGCCGTATTTTCTCAGGTTGAGCATGATGTTAACAAGTTTAACCTGTTGCACAGGTAAAATAAATGGGGGTAGTCTGCTGGAGGAATGCCGAGTAATTATGTAGGGGCACAGCGCGCTGTGCCCCTACGCATGCACGCAGGCTGTTCATTTGTCATTACCAACCAACATACCTTTAACTAACCGTGTAGGGGCGACCCGACAGGTCGCCCCTACACGGTTAAATCGTTTGCGTTTTATGAGGCTGGCACCTTGTCAATAACCTTCTCCACCCGCACCGCGCAGAACTTGAGCTCAGGGATTTTGGATACGGGGTCCAGCGCAGGATTGGTGAGCAGGTTGGTGGCGCTCTCTGCGAAATGGAAGGTCATGAAGACCACACCCTTCATCAAGTTCTTCGTTACCTTCGCTCTGGCTATCACCTTGCCCCGGCGCGAGATGACGCGCACCTTATCGCCATCGGCGATGCCCAGAGCCTTGGCATCCTGAGGATTGATCTCCACCTCCTCCTCACCCTTCAGCGTGTTGAGACCCTTCGATTTGCGGGTCATGGTGCCGGTATGGTAATGGAACAGGCTGCGGCCCGTGGTCAGCACCAGAGGATAGGTATCATCGGGCCTCTCCTTGGGCGGCTTGTACTCCAATGCGGCGAACTTGCCCTTGCCGCGGCTGAACATGTTCTCATGGAGGAACTGCAAGCCGGGATGGTCTTCCGTGGGGCAGGGCCACTGCAGGCTGCCGTTCTCCAGCCTGGCAAAGCTGATGCCGCCGTAGGAAGGCGTGACATCGGCGATCTCCTTCATAACATCCGCAGCGCTGGCGAACTCGAAGCCCTTGCTCCTCATGCGCCGGGCTATCTCGCAGACTATCTGCCAGTCCGGCCGGGCTGTGCCCAGAGGGGCGATAGCCCTGCGCACCCGCTGCACGCGGCGCTCGGTGTTAGTGAAGGTGCCGTTCTTCTCGGCAAAGCTCGCCCCGGGCAATACCACATGGGCGAACTGCGCCGTCTCGGTGAGGAAGATGTCCTGTACCACCAGGAACTCCAGCTTGCTCAACGCCTCTTTGATATGCCTGGCGTCGGGGTCGCTGAGCACCGGGTTCTCACCTATGATGTAAGCCGCCTTGACCTTGCCTTCCTCCATAGCGTGGAACATATCGGTCAGCGTCAGACCCGGCTCGGATGGTAAGGTGCAGCCCCAGGCCGCCTCGAACTTCGACCTGGCGCTGGGGCCCGCTACCTGCTGATAGCCGGTAAACACGTTGGGCAGAGCGCCCATATCGCAGGCACCCTGCACATTGTTCTGGCCGCGCAAGGGGTTCACACCTGAAGCCCACTTGCCCACGTTGCCCGTGAGCATGGCGAGATTGGCTATGGCCAGCACGTTGTCTGTGCCGTGGGAGTGCTGCGTAATGCCCATGGCATAGAGTATCGAGGCAGGCCCATTGGTGGCATATACCCTGGCTGCCTCAGCGATAGCAGCAGCAGGGACACCGGTGATCTCCGATACAAGCTCTATATTGAAACCCTTGAGAGCATTCTTGAACTCCTCGAAACTCTCACAGCGCTGCTCCACGAACGCTTTGTCCAATAAGCCTTCGTCTAATATCACACGGCACAAACCCATGAGCAGGGCTACATCGGTGCCGGGACGGTGGCGCAGCCAAATGTAGGCCATGCGGCACAGCGGTATCTCGCGGGGATCGGCGACGATGAGCTTGGCCCCCTTGTCCACCGCCTTCTTTATCTCCAGGGCGATAACCGGATGGTCTTCAGTGGTATTGGTTCCGATAGCAAAGATGCACTTGGCGTCCGCAATCTCTTCAATGGAGTTGGTCATAGCACCGCTACCGAAGCTTGTGGCCAGACCGGCCACAGTGGGCGCGTGTCAGAGACGGGCACAGTGGTCTATGTTGTTGGTGCCCATCACTACCCGCGTGAATTTCTGGAAGACGTAGTTGTCCTCGTTGGTGCACTTGGCCGATGATATGCCGGCGAACTGGTTTCCTTTGTATCCGGCCAGCCTGACAGTTATCAGGTCGTATGCTTCGCCCCACGTGGCCTCCACGAACTCGCCGTTCTTCTCCTTGATCAGGGGCGCGGTAAGTCGCTCGGGGGAGTTCACGAAATCGAGGCCGAACTTGCCTTTGACGCAGGCCTGGCCCTTGTTGGCAGCCCCCTTACGGTCGGGGACAACGCGCATTATCTTATCATTCTTTATCTCCAACTTGAGCTGGCAGCCTACGCCGCAGTAAGGACAGATGGTGGTCACCACGCGGTCCGGGGGACTCATACCGATGGCGCTGCGCTCGATGAGTGCCACAACGGGACAGGCATCCACGCAAGCGCCGCAGAACTGGCAGTCGGCCTCTTTAAGGTTGAGCTTATTAGGAGGAGCGATAACGTTGCACTGGAGGCATCGCTGCGCCTCGGCCACAGCTATATCCTGGGGAACTTCCAACTCGACCTCATCGAAGCTGTGTACTCTGTCTTTGGCGTGGAGATGTGAGAAGACAGCCAGTTTCTCCGGCGGCAGGCCTTGCTCCGTGAAATGGGTGGCCTCTTCAGCAGCGACGAGCGATTCCGAGATGTCGCCCTTGCCGCCCAGGTAACGGTCTATGGCTTCGGCGGCCTTTCTTCCTGCTGCTATGGCCTCGATGACAGTGGCCGGGCCGCTGACGCAGTCACCACCGGCGAAGACGCCCTGGCGGCTGCTCTGCAGGCTGGCATCCGTCTTAACCACATTCCCTTTCCCCGCTTCGACTTTAAAGCCAGCGGGGATGTCGGTGCGCTGCCCGATAGCAGCAATCAGGATATCAAGCTCGGTAACGAACTCACTGCCCTTTATGGGGACAGGACGGCGCCTGCCGCTGGCGTCAGGCTCGCCCAACTCCATGCGGATGCACTCCAGCTTCAGCTTGTGGCCTTCGCGGGTAACCCTGGAAGGGGCAGCCAGATAGGTAATCTCTATGCCTTCCTCGAGGGCTGCATCTATCTCCTCGGGGTTGGCCGGCATCTCAGCCCGGGTGCGGCGGTAGATTATTTTCACATTCTTAGCACCCAGGCGCAAAGAAATGCGGGCTGCATCGATAGCCACATTGCCCCCGCCGACCACACCCACCTCTTTGCCCACGTTTATCTTCTCCCCCAGGTTAGCACGGCGCAGGAACTCCGCCGATTCGATAACACCGGGCAGGTTATCACCTTCCACACCCAGGCTCATACCCTGGTGCGAGCCCAGGCCGAGAAAGACCGCGTTATAGCCCTCCTCGAAAAGCGAGTCGAGCGAATCGACCCTGGTATTCAGTTTAATCTCAACCCCGAAGCTCTTGATATCCTCGATCTCTCCTCCCAGTATATTGCGCGGGAGACGGTACTCGGGTATGCCCACCCTCATCATGCCGCCCGGCTCGGGGAGAGCCTCGAAGACAGTCACTTTATGTCCCTGCTTGGCCAGATAGTAGGCAGCGGTCAGTCCCGCAGGACCTGCACCCACCACCGCCACTTTCTTCCCGGTAGGCGCGAGTTTCTTGGCGCGCTTCTTCCATGAGCTATCGCTGTTATCGGCGGCGTAGCGCTTCATCATCCTGATGCAGAGCGGCTTGTCCACCTCTTTTCCGCGCTGACAGGCCTGCTCGCAGGGATGCACGCAGACACGTCCCAGGGAGCCGGGGAAGGGGACTCTCTCCCGAATCACTGCCAGGGAAGCTGATGGCCTGCCTCTGGCGATGAGACGCAGGTAGCGAGGGATGTCTATGCCGGCAGGACAGGCCTTGTGGCAGGGATAAGCGAACTCAATGGCCCTGGCCCCTCGTATATCGTCGCAGACACGGACGCAACGTTCGCAGAGGACACAATAGTTATTATCGCGAATCCAGAAGGGGCTGTCCTCCCGGACAGGCAGCTTCTTGGGAATATAGGTAGGAAGCTCGTCGAGCCCGATGTGGTCGATAGCTCTTTGCAGCTCGCCATTATCACCCTTGTGGCTGGTTTCGTATGGGGTGGCATTACCCCCTTTGAGATAGGTATTGGGATATCTCGAAAGCATGAGCTTCAGGCTGTGATGGCGTAGCTTTTGCAGCCGCAGCTTATTGGTATAGACCACCATCCGTTCCGCTACGCGGGTGATACAGGCCAGTTGGGGCTCGACAACGCCTTTCACCTCAACGACACAAAGACGGCAGGCCCTATCGGGTTGTAGCTCAGCCAGGGGTTTCAGGCCGGGGTAGTTACAGAGCGCCGGAATATAGATTCCAGCCTTCTCC
>JBBIRL010000010.1:0-12012 GCA_037441825.1 Dehalococcoidia bacterium
CGTGTTATCCAGGGTTCTCAGGGTACTATGGGCCTCGTTACATGGATTACAATACGCGCGGAGCTGAGACCGACCGTCGAACAATCCTTCCTTCTCGGTGCCGATTCACTTTTGGAATTGATTCCGTTTATCTATGAGGTTCAACGGCAATGGTTAGGGGAGCATTCGTTTGTTCTCAATCGCACCGCGGCGGCTATGCTCATGAGTGCGCAGGGCAATGGTGACTTCGAAGCTATACGCAGTTCGCTGCCTCGATATGTCTGTCTGCAAAACATAGCAGGGTTCGAAAGAATGCCCGGGAAACGGGTCGAATATCAGCGCACGGACATCGAATCTATCGCCAACAAGAACAAGCTGAGCATGACCATGTCTCAGGGTAGTATCGCAGCAAAGGCCCTGCTGGATATAGCAAGGCGTCCATGTGGGGAAATAGACTGGCGCCATCGTTTGAAGGGACACTGCCTTTCTTTGTTCTTCCTGACAACTCTCGATAGGGCGCCCCGCCTTGTTGATACCTTCATGGAGCTTGCTGGAAAACATGCCGTAGAAAAAGAGTCTATCGGATTATATATACAGCCTGTCGTTCAAAATCACGCCTGTCATGTGGAGCTCACGTGCCCATTCAATCCCAGAGTACCCAGCGACATCGAGCTTATGCGCAAGCTTGAAAAGGAAGCTGTTACTGAATTAGCAGAGGCTGGGGCCTTTTTCAGCAGGCCATATGGTTCGGCTGGCGGTGTAGTATTCAAGCAAAACCCTCTGAATTACGAGGTGCTGAAAAAAGTGAAGGGGATATTTGACCCCAACAGGGTGTTGAACAATGGCAAATGGGGGCTTTGATATGATTTACTCACGGAAACGGGAGTGACAAAGAGGGTGCTGGTATGATCACCGAAAAAGAGACTAAAGCACTTCAGGATATAGTTGGCAAAGAGTGGGTATCCACCGCTCCCTGCATGATGGATACTTATTCCCTATACATGAATCCGGAGACCGTGGTAACAGATGGCTCGAAATGGCTTCCCCGTCCCGTTGCCGTTGTGCTGCCCGAGACCACACAACAGGTTCAGGAGATCATGCGCTTCTGCAACACGGCTCACCTTATGGTTAAACCGCTGTCGACAGGATTCCACGCCGTTTGCGCAGCCTCGAGGGATCGTGTGATAATCCTCGATCTCAAGCGTATGAACAAAATCATTGACATTGATGCCAAGAATCAGGTCGCTATCATCGAGCCCTATGTACGCGCCATTGATCTGCAGACAGAGATTTTCAAGTATGGACTGACTGTTCACACCGTCTCCTCGGGCTCCAATCATTCTGTTCTAGCATCCACCACAGCCGCATGGGGCTACGGTGCAAGCGGACCATCGACCAGCTACAGCGGTCGTAATCTGCTGGGCGTAGAATGGGTATTGCCTACCGGCGAAGTGCTGACCCTGGGCAGCGGCGGTGTTGGCGCTGGTTCACAGCCGATGGCCCCGGGCCTTCGCTGCGAGGCATCATGCGTGGTTTCCAAGGGACCTTCGGGGGACTCGGAGTTTTCACAAAATGTGCTGTGAAACTATACAAGTGGAATGGGCCCGCGCAATGGGAAGTCCATGGCAAATCCCCGGTCTACGTTCTCGATAAACTACCGGAGAGAATGGCGATGAATGTGCACGCGTTTCCCACAGCCAAAGCTATGAGGGACGCTGGCTACAAGCTCGGTGAGGCTGAGATTGAATTCGCCTGTTTCCGCACTCCCATGTTCTTCACTGCTCTGGGTATGACCGAGAATAATGAAGAGCTCAAGGTTGCGTTGGAAAGTGGTGTCTTTCAGAAATTAATGCACCATGTAATGGTCAACTCGGTTATCGGTTACTCGGATGGTGAATTCAAGTGGAAAATGGCGGCGATGAAACAGATAATGAAGGAAGCGGGCGGCGTAAAAATACCCATGTACCTCAAAATAACGCCAAGAGTGTTGCGCATCGCCGGCCCTCTATTGAAACATGTCAAAGACCCACTCGCACCCGTGCGCCGTTTCCCTTTCTTACAGGATGTTATCCACAGCATCCCTATGGGAAAACAGCAAAAGCTGGTGCAGGACTCCAGGCTATTCTGGCTGCTGGTGCGGAATGCCGTCAACACACAGGCAACCTTCCGCCCCTCTCAAGGGATGTCTACAATGTTAGGTTCGTTTGACACCTGGGATATGGGGAATACTCAATCGGAATGGATTGCTCAAGCGAAACAGAAGTACATAGAAAAGGGAATCTTTCTCGACGACGGCGGTGATTTAGGGTGTGGTGGCACATTTGAAAATGCTCATCTCGGTTATCTGGAAGGTATCTACTTGTACGCCTCGGGAGACCCCCAAGCGGTAAAAGCTTCTGCAGAAATAATAGAAGATGGCTGCAATGCGGCAATCGATCAAGCGATGGGGATCCCAATCGCTGCGTTCGGTTGCGAAATGAATAAGCGCTTCGGCCCGGCATGCCATAACTATCCAAAATATATGAGCAAGATAAAGAAAGCATTGGACCCAAACACTGCCTCAGACCCCTTCTTCTACGCTGAGCCAGAGGACAGTCAAAAGTCTGGATAGATTTCAGGGCATTCGCTGAAAAGGAGAGAGTCCATGAGTGACAAGGGAAAGCCTCTGGTTAGGGAAGGGTGGACAGGGCCCGGCAGTCGTGACATTACAATAACACCGCTTAAACCCGAAGAGGACGGCCTTCATATCGACATGCGCAAGAAAGGCCTGTACGAGTGGTGGTACTTCGACGCACATTTGGAAACCGGTCACACGATCGTGGTCTTTTTCCACGCCGCAAATCCCAACCCCGGGGCGACAGGAAAAACCGGTGTTGAGATCACCCTGCTCAGACCGGATGGCAGCAAGACCCAGAAATTCGTGCCTTATAGCAAATCACTTTTCACCGCTTCTCGTGACAGGCCTGATGTCAAGATTGGCGAGAACTATCTGAGTGTCAAACAATCGCCCGGAGGGCTACCTGTCTACGAGGTCTATGTGAGTGAAAAAGACCTTGGCTGCCATCTCACATATAGAGCCGAGGTGAATGGTTGGAAACCGGGAACAGGCATTTCACACTTCGGGGATATGGGCTACTTTGCGTGGGTAGTTCCCTTTGCCAGGGCTTCTGTAGAGGGAACAATCACAGACAGGAACCATACGATACAGGTCAAGGGCGTTGGCTATCATGATCACAACTGGCTGGATTTCCAGTTCCCGAGAATAATCGACTACTGGATGTGGGGACGAATCTATTCGCCACACTATACTGTATCCTACGCTTTCATCCAGTGCAATACTAAGATGGACAACCATGCAGTCAAGGTCTTGATGATGGCTGCTGGAAGAGAAGTAGTACTCAGCACGGGAGAGTTCGACTTCGTCAAAGAAAATTTTGAATTCAATTCGAAGGCCGGGCACAGCTATCCGAAGAAGCTTGTCATCAGGGTTCCCAAGGAACTTGAGGTAACCCTCAGTGTTAAAAATATCCTGGAGAGCCAAGATATGCTCGAGAGCTTCAGTTTGCCCCTCAGGCTCGCCGCAAAGTATTTATTACGATTGAGGCCGGGTTATTTCAGGCTCGCATCTAATTTCGAGATAAGTGTGACCCACGAGGGAAAAACCAACAAGGAAACGGGTACAGCACTTCACGAGATCGTCCTGTTTCGCTCCGCAGAATAGATGCTCCTCGTTTTAGGGCGGATTCATTTGTGCTTCCCAAGCAGAGAGTCCTGAGCCCGAACCTGCGATGTCGCATATTGCACAATAGCTTGAGAAGTGATAGTCATTTAACCTGAGAAATGACACTGGCACAGATTCATGATGAAAGGTTCAGGACAAGGTTAGCCAGACGAACTCCTAGTTTAATTAATCCCCAAAAGGAGGTTGAAATGATGCTAGATGACATCAAAACAGTTGCTGTAATTGGTGGTGGGAATATAGGGGCAGGCTGGGTAACCCTCTTTGCCACGAAAGGTTACAATGTCAACCTCTACTCACGCAGGGCAGAGACGAGAGAAAGGTCAATGCAACTTTTTAAGTCGAATGTTGGCTTTATGGCAAATAAAAGTGTCATAGCAAAGAAAGCATCTGAAGATTCATTGACTAGGGTTAGTTTGTTTGAAGAGATGAAGCCAACAGTTGAAAAAGCTGACTTTGTGGTTGAATCGGTAGCGGATGACTTGGATCTAAAGAAAGCTATTTTCAAGGAGCTCGACATTTTCTCGCGTGAAGAAGTAATCCTCGCCAGCAGTTCTTCGGGACTCTTGATGACAGAGATTCAAAACGTAACGAAACGACCGGGGAGATGTATTATTGTACATCCTTGGAATCCGCCCCATCTTATACCTCTTATCGAAGTTGTCCCCGGCAAGAATACGGCACCTGAGACTACTGATTTCACTTATAACTTCATGCTAAGTTTGGGTAAAGTACCGGTATTGGTTAAAAAGGAAGTTAATGGCTATATTGGTAATCGGCTTGCTGCTGCTTTATGGCGTGAAGCGATTGACCTGGTGCAGAAAGGCGTTGCCAGTGTGGAAGATGTCGATAAGGCGCTGTATGCAGGACCGGGCATAAGATGGGCATTTATGGGTCAACATTTTATCTATCATCTCGGTGGTGGCAAAGAAGGTATTGGTCATTTCATCGACCATCTGGGAAGAACCACGTTTAAGTCGATATGGGAGGACATGGCAACCTGGAATTATATATCCGACTCCATGAAAACAATGCTGATTGAAGGTGTTAAAGAGGAGACATGTGGCAGACAGATGGACGAACTAATAAAATGGAGGAACGATAAACTTATAGAGCTTTTGAAAGTTATATATAGCTAATAAGGAGGCAGATCATGGCTGGCCCTTTAGAAGGCTTGAAAGTAGTTGACCTTTCTACCTGGGCAGTAGGACCGGCAACTTGTGAGGTTCTGGGAGATTGGGGAGCAGATGTCATAAAAATAGAACATCCTGAGGGAGGTGATCCAACCCGGGGTTGGCGAGGCATAGCTTGGATGCCGCCCGGCTCGCCTTCTAATGTCGGGTGGCTCGCAGATAACCGAAGCAAGAAAAGTATGACATTAGACCTATCGAAAGGTGATGGCAGGGAAGTAGCTTACAAGCTGATTGAAAAGGTAGATATTTTTGTTTCCAATCTGCCAGCCGATTCTTTGAAAAAATTGCGTATGGATTATGAGACATTAAAACTTATTAATGATAAGCTGATATATGCTCATGTCACCGGGTATGGAACCAAAGGACCGAGTGCACCAAGACCTGGTTATGACTATACTGCCTTTTGGGCTAGCTCTGGCATAATGTCTCTTATGGGTGAGGCTGGCACACCTCCCGGTTTTTGTCGTCCTGCCTTTGGAGACCATGTGACCACTGGATACTTGGTTGCTGGCATACTCGCTGCTTTACATGCTCGGGGAAAGTCGGGTATTGGTCAGAGGGTAGATATCACTCTAGTGGGGACAGGACTGTGGACGGTTGACTGGCAAACACAAGCAACTCTTCTTACGGACAAAGATGCTGAGAGGGCAAACCGAAAAAGGATGCCCAACCCTATGGCTAATAGCTATCAGGCAAAAGACGGACGTTGGTTTATGCTTTTTATGCTCTTCCCAGAGCGCTTCTGGCCTCCTTTTTGCAAGGCTTTAGATATACACCACCTGGAACATGACCCTCGATTTGACACTACAGAGAAGCGGACCGAGAACTGTGAAGAACTCATTTCCATTATTGATGAAGTTATGGCTAGGAAGACTTCGGCTGAATGGGCATCTATTTTTGAAAGGTATGACTTGGTATGGGCGCACGTACATACTATCTTAGGTGCTATTAGTGACCCCCAAACTAAGGCCAATGAATTTGTGGTTGAAGTAGACCACCCGGAAATAGGCAAGTTAAAAATGGTGAATTCACCCATTAGATTTAGCGAAACACCGCATGAGGTGAAGATACCGCCCCCTCTGCTAGGGCAGCATACTGAGGAAATTCTCCTAGAGCTCGGTTACGATTGGGATAGTATTGGAAAGCTGAAAGAAAAGGGGGCAATAATGTAAAATAGGTAGTGTGGTATGACCATTTGACTGACTATTTGACCGATGATTTGACGACTCGAGGGGCATTCTGGTTAAGTTGACCTCCATTTGGTTTTCGGCTATGACTACTACGGAGTGAGGGTGAATGTAAGCTTGAAAGTTCTGCTTGTCGCCACCCCAGGTACACCACCTCATTGAATTGGTGGGTTTCATCCTTCCTGAGAAGGACCCCACCCACCCTACATGTGCTGAGCGAACATACCTGTTTGGTGAGGTCGGAACGGCTGGGGATGATAACATCCCCAGCGAGCAAATAGGAAGAATCTCTATCAAAGGTTTTTGTATATGGAACTGCGCACATTGCCGGAGAGATGCTCAGTTCTCGCCTGGCGCATTCTGGCTATGAACTTGCTGTCTTTGGCGAGAAGATAGTCCTCCAACTCGTCTTCCATCTCATCAAAGGTTCTGGCAGCTTCGACAAGCTTTTTCAGCAGGGAAACCGGGACTTTCACTGTTTCAGCCACTAAGAGTGAATCTCCTTCCAGGTGTTTTTGCGATTTGGACTCTGAGGAGATGGTAAACAATCGGAACTGGGTTGTCAGATTTTATGTGAAGAGCAGATAGTACAATGTGTGGTACCGAAGGCCAACTTTGCTGCCTCGAAACGAAGCGCTTTACTTTCACTCACAAAAGAGGCAGGCGAATACTGCTTTTCCCCGGCTTTGTCTTACACACGGAAGGTCGGAGATTCGAAACCTCCATCGCCCACTTAACGCTCAGGAAGTGGCATGATCTGGAACAGGTTTTCTGCTTTCTACTACTCTTCCGCTGAAGGGCTTATCAAGGTCGCACTGGCTCTCGTATTTTTCCATCCACCGCTGAATCACGGGCCGGATGTTGCAGAAATTCATATTGGCTCTCTCAGCAGCGTAACTCCAGGCTCTGCCAAGTCCTTCATGCCATGTGTCGGGCTGAAGAAGACGCAGGGTTACATTACGCACTTTCAAAACTGTCTCATCATCAAGATGTTGCAACTCTTGAATACTAGTCCTCCAGTGTTGGATCACCGCATTGGCCCCGTGTTTTTCCTTTATCTCTCTGTCGCGGAGCACGATTTTGTCCCTGACACTCTTTACAAAATTAGGTATGATTTCATAGCACGCTACTCCACCCAGATGTACCCAGACAAAATTTCCTTCTCGCCGTATAAGCGTCTTCTTCCACCTCTGAAGGAAAACCCGGGTCGTCTCTTCCGGCAGGCAACACTCAGTTCGTTCCGATGTATGGCTTATGAGCGGCAATACTCTTGGTAGTATGTCATACCATAAGGTTGGGATTCTTACCGGTAAGGGCATGATAGTCAAGGCATTCTTTTCTTGCTCAGTTTCTCTCTCGCTCATCCTTCTATCCCTCCCAGTCCTTCATAGCCCGCTGATTCGACTTCCTTGTGTCCGTTAATCATTTCCCTCTATTCATTACACATCCCTATATATCTGAGACCCTTCGCTAAAGCTCAGGGTGACATTTTGGGGGACATCCTTCGACAACCCTTCGACAAGCTCAGGGCAGGGCTCAGGACGGGACCCCCAATCTTCCGGCAAATGGCTGTGCCCTCTGCACTCCCTTTTCAACCTCCTGAATCCTCCAGTCTTGGGGGCAAGGGCGCATGCCATGCGCCCCTACACTTTGGGTGATACTCCCCTCCCCTCCACTATTGTTAGCTAATCGCTTTGATGAGTTTAACGAGTTGAAAGTTAAGAAGTCATAAAATCTGGGCTCAGGAGTTTGCAAAATCATTACATTTTGCATGGTTTGCCCAAAATGCTTGATGGTATGACAGTGCTGAGAGTTGTTGCCCTATATTACCCTAATTTGCCTTAATATACAATCCCCGTAGAATATCGCAGTAGATTCGTTCTAACACGACTGGCACGCAAGGGGCTTTGTTCCTTTGCACTCTCAACCACCTAAATCTCCCTCCTTCTCTGGAAGGATTGGGGGACTTTTCGGACACAGTGCACTGTGCCCCTACAGGGATGCGTCCTGGCATAGTATATCCTGCGCCAGGCGTGGCTTAACAATCCTCTTTCGGGTAATCTTTGGAGTAAAACAAGCAGATGCGGATGAGGAGGATTTCCCGGCGGAGTAACCATTCGGCTTACCCCTTCAGGGTTACCCCGGTAGGCTCAAAAAGTGGTGAAGTATAGGAAGAGGGAAGCTACCCAGGTGGCTTCCCTCTTTGCTGTCTGCAACTGAGCGCTCTCAATGTTTCTTAGCCCGCCTCTGGTCAAGGACATCGCTGACTCTAATCCCTTCGAAGTAGGCGCCATCGGTTTCCCGGGGAATCTTACCTGTGGGGCAGACTCCGTAGCACTGCCGGCAATCCATGCATACTCCCTTTTCGACTATCTCATCGACGAAGGCCACACGCCGGTTTACGCCCCTGCCCACAAAGGTCAGAGCATTGGCTTTTTTGACCTCAGCACAGTAGCGGACGCATTGCCCGCAAAGTATGCACTGGGTTACTTCGGATTGGAATCTGGGTTTCTCTATTCCGTATTGTTTGCCGAGCTCGGACAGGACCGGAGCGGAGGCCAGCATCAACTCCAGCAGCATTTTGCGTATCTTGATAACCCTGGGGGTCGCTGTTTTCACCACCAGCTCGTCTTCCACATTGTAAACGCAGGAAACGACCAGCCTGCTTCTGCCGCCTTTCGATATCTCCACAGTGCAAAATCTACAGCCGCCGTAAGGGATGAGCTTCTCATTGTAACAAAGTGTCGGGATATTTATGCCAGCAGACCTGGCGGCTTCAAGAATGGTCTTTCCTTCCTCGGCCTCAACCTCTTTGCCATCTATGGTCAATTTTACCGCTTTCATTCCTGCTTTCCTTTCTTGCGTGCCACCTCTGTGCCTGGAGGAGGAGATGCCGGAACAGGCTCACCGGAGACTTTCACCACGGCGGAGAAACGCTGCGGGCAGACCTCGAAACAGGTGCCGCATTTGGTGCACTTAGCCTGATCTATGATATGGATAATATTCTTGCCGCCGCTGATGGCCTCCACCGGGCAGTTTCTGAGACAAATCTGGCAGGCCTGGCACTTGTCAGGGTCTATATAGAAAGAAACAAGGGCTTTACAGACCCCGGCGGGGCAGCGCTTCTGCTCGATGTGCGCTTTATATTCATCCCGGAAATACCGGACAGTGCTGAGAACCGGATTGGACGCGGTCTGACCCAGAGCGCACAGGGAAGCGTCTCTGGTTGTCTCGCATATTTCCTCGAGCAGTTCGATGTCACCCGGCTCGCCCTTTCCTTCGCAAATCCTGTTCAGTATCTTGACCATCTGGTCTATGCCCTGGCGGCAGGGTACACATTTGCCGCAGGACTCGTCGGAGAGGAAATTGAGAAAATACTTGGCTACGTCTACCATGCAGGTATCCTCATCCATCACAATCATGCCGCCTGAGCCCATCATGGAACCGACTTTGGTGAGCTCATCGAAGTCCACGGGGAGGTCAATGAGATTTTCCGGGAGGCAGCCGCCGGAAGGTCCGCCTGTCTGCACCGCCTTGAATTTCTTGTCCTTGCGGATACCACCGCCTATCTTATAGATGATGTCCCTGAGGCTCATGCCCATGGGCACTTCTACCAGGCCGGTATTATTTACCTTGCCCACCAGGGAGAATATCTTCGTGCCTTTGCTGCCTTTAGTCCCGATGCTGGTAAACCAATCGGCACCCCTGTTGATTATCAAAGGTACCGTGGCCCAGGTCTCCACATTGTTCAGGTTGCTCGGCCTCTCCCATATACCGCTCACTGCGGTGCGGATATATTTGGGACGAGGCTCTCCTACCTTTCCTTCTATAGCGGTCATTAAGGCGCTGGACTCACCTGAAACGAACGCCCCGGCACCGCGGTGTATCTTGACGTCGAAATCGAAGCCTGAGCCAAGGATGTTTTTACCCAGCAGGCCGTACTTTCGCGCCTGTTCCAGGGCTACGGAAACATTTTCCACCGCGAGAGGATATTCCTGCCGTACATAAATGAAACCCTCATGGGAGCCGATGGCATAAGCTCCAATGATGAGACCTTCCAGTACGCTGTGAGGATTGCCTTCCAGCAGGCTCCTGTCCATAAAGGCGCCCGGGTCGCCCTCATCTGCATTGACGATGACATATTTAATATCGCCGGGGGCATTGCGGGTGGTTTCCCATTTCACACCTGCGGGGAACCCGCCGCCACCTCTGCCTCTCAAGTTCGATTTCTTTACCTCTTCCAGCACTTGCTCCAGGCTCATCTTGAAGAGAGCCTTGGCCAGGGCAGAGTAACCTCCGAGGGCGATATAATCGTCGATACTCTTCGGGTCAATGCGTGTATTGTTGCCAAAGATAACCCGGCTCTGGAATTTGTAGAAAGGTATGTCACTCTCATGCGCTATGGCCTTCCCGGCGCTATCCTTGTAGAGCAAGCGTTCCACCAACTGCTTGTCCACCAGGGTCCTGGAGACGACATCGGGAACATCGGCTGGCTTCACACCAAGATAGCAAGTCCCCTCTGGGAACATTACCACAACAGGGCCTCGCTCACAGAATCCGTGACATCCTGTCCTGCGCACGTCAACTTTGGCTCTAAGGCCATTCTTTGAGATTTCGCTGACAAAGGCTTCAGCAACTTTGTCAGAGCCGAGGGCATGGCAGCCGGTGCCCGAGCAAATAGTAACGCAGGGCTTGTTCGGGTCCCTTTGAGATAATATCTGTTGCCTCTTTTCTTCCAGGTCAGCAGGCGACCTCAGCTTGGCCATGATATCTTCCTTTCAACTCAACTTGCTAGTCGCAGGCAGCGACCAGTTCTTCAATCTCTTTCGATGATGGGTTACTGTGGTACTCGCCGTCGACCACCATCACCGGTCCCAGGGCGCAGCAACCGAGGCAGTTTACAGTCTCCAGAGTGAACTTCTGGTCCTTGCTGGTTTCCTCGGGTTTGAGCTTGAGTGTATCCTCGACCCTGTCCAGAAGCCGCGGGGAACCGCGCACATGACAGGCGGTACCCATGCATACGGTGAAAAGGTGACGGCCCTGCGGGACTAAACTGAAGGCTCTGTAGAAAGTGGCTACGCGGTAGACCTGGCTTAAGGGAACGCCCAGCTTCTTGCTAACAACCATGAGGGTATCTCGTGGCAGCCAGCGGTTCTGTTTTTGAATCTCCAGCAGTATCTGAATAAGGGCGGATTTATCGCTCTGGTGTTTATCTACGATTTTCTCGACGTTGTTCGCTTCCTGTTCATGGGTTCCTATTTTTATTGTACTTGGGGCGGCCTTTGCAACTCCGGTTTTTGCCTTACCCTTAGCGGGTTTAACATTGCCGCTTGCCATTTCTTGCTCCTTTCTGTTCCAGGAACTAGTTTAATTCATTTCGATTTTGAATTCAAGACGACCGTCAGTTTGGTAATTGTCAATCATTGGAAGCATCGGGGCTATATGTTAGAATACGGTATCCTCTTGGTTATTCAGGATGCCGGGAGTGCGAAAGGAGAGGGGCTATGGCGCAGGTATTTTTCTTCAGCTACAAGGGAGAGGAGAACCCTCTGACTGGTCTAAAGCGTCTATTCGAAAGGTCGGCATTTGCAGGCATGATACCCGGAGGCGAGTCTGTCGCCATAAAGCTGCATATGGGGGAACTGGGGAATATCAGGCACATCAGGCCGGTTTTCGTACGCAAAGTAGTTGACATAATAAGAGCCAAGGGCGGGAAGCCATTCCTAATAGATACTGTGGCTAATTATCCAGGCAGTAGAGCTACCAAGGCTAAGTACCTGGACACTGCCGCCAGGAATGGTTTCGTTGAGGCTAGCGTGAACGCTCCGGTGGTGATAGCGGACGATAGCGATGAGCTGCAGACGATACCTATCAAGAATGCAATAGAAGGCTGTGAGCTAAAGGAGATAAAGGT
>JBBIRL010000010.1:12022-18517 GCA_037441825.1 Dehalococcoidia bacterium
CTCTACTGCTTAAGACATCATTTCTGGTGGTGCTATCGCATGTGAAGGGCCACGAGCTTACCGGGTTCGGCGGCGCATTGAAGAATCTGGGGATGGGTTGTGTGTCCACGGAGAGTAAGAGAGCGCAGCACTATGTGAACATGCCCATATTTGCCGAAGAGAAGGAGTGTAACGCTTGCGGCAAATGTGCAGATGCCTGTCCTACAAAGGCAATAACATTAGTAGACGAAAAGCCGCAGCGAGCAGCAGCGGAATGCATCTATTGCGGCACCTGTCATTTCAAATGCCCCTTAGGCTGCTGGATTTGGCCCCCCGGGTCGAAGGAAAAACTTCAGGTTTACCTGGGACATGCGGCCAGCGCAGTGCTTTCGGGATACAGAGGCAAAGTCATCTTCGTGAATTTCATCCAGGACGTTGTTCCTTATTGTGACTGCGCCGCACCCTCGGGGAATCCTGTCGTCCAGGATGTGGGCATTGCACTCTCGTTTGACCCGGTAGCTATCGATAAAGCCTCTCTTGACCTGATTGATAAATCTCCTATTATACCCGGTGCCACTTCGATGAAGCCACCTGATATTCTGGGTAAAATGCACCATACGAGCAGTCTAGTTCATATGGAGACGGCGGAGAAGCTGGGGTCGGGGAGAGTGGAATATAAACTGGTGAATGTATAAACAAGAACATTAAATAGTGATGGCTCCTGCAAGACCTGCTCTTAGTGGAATCTTGATCCAGCGTCTTGAACTGTTACAATTGCTAGCCAAGGCACAAAGGCTTTGAACACCTCTGCGGTTAGCTCAATCCCTTCGTACGTGCTTGCTCTGTCATAGTACCAGTCCATTAGCTGTGTTATATTGCCTGGTTCAATGAAGAAATACTCGATTCCGATACTATTGCTTATTGGAGAACCGAGAGCTATGTTGAGTTTGAGCCTGGAACTAACTTCGGAAGGTTTCAGGCCAGGTGATTGCTGCCAAAGAGCATCTGCATTAAGGAGACCAACCACCTTACATCCAGCAGGTTCCGGCGGTAACCGGAGTATGCCCCTAATCTGTGAGAAAGAAGGTATATCGATTTGACCCGTACGCTCACCGACATCCAAACCGGGTGGATAAATCTTGAAAAGGCCTTTCCCCCTAGGTATTCCCAGATGAATTCTCGCCTGTGGATGATTCTTGTCTCTATCATGCACGGACATATGGAAGCCCAAAGTACTATATGGAATGAAAAGCAGTTGGTTGGTGCTCTGCACAATCTTTCCGAGCTTACGTAACTCGTGTCCGCTAGAAATTGTTTGCAGTATTTCTAAACGCTTTAGCGAGCTATCGAAACTATGCTCTTTTATGTTGTTTAACATATTTGGTTCGTAAAAGGCAACTCACTGTAGACATTTGTCTTGATGCTGTGTTTATCTAGCGCATGAAGGGTGACTGGTTAGTACCCAATCTATCAAATATTCATGATTTGTTGCGAGGAGAATGCTTCAAGGCTCTTATCGGTAGGCTTCCCTGCGATGCCTTATGCGCATAACCCTTACGGTTCTCTCGCCGTCATCAATCTCGTAGATAACTCGATAATTTCCAACTCTGATACGCCAGTCATTTCTTGAACCTGATATTTTGCGACAGCCTACGGGTCTGGGATTCTCAGCCAGTGTCTTGATATGAGGGATAATCCTTTGAAAATTCCTTGCTGACAACTGTTTGAGGTCACGTTCTGCCGCTCGCTCTAGGTAAATCTCATACGCTTGGGGTATATTCATTGAGAAAATCTTCCAGTTTCTTGAATTCGAGTGGCTTGCCCCTCATATCCTCAAGCATTTTCAGGTCTTCGGCATCCTCCAGACGTTCTAACATCTCTTGATACTCATCTATATCAAGGATGATAGCCCTTGCCTTCCCATTTCTCAGTATAATCTCGGGACTCTTCCTTTTAGCTCTCATATCCTCACCCCCTCGAAATGCAGCTAGATATCCCCTCATTTAATACCACATGTGTCTCTTTGGCTTGCTTAAAGTATAGAGTAAATGATACTGCTTGGCAAGCAAACCCCACTTCAGCACAGTTAGGGAACCGGGCAATCCTCCGAGGACTAATGTGTTAGAATGGGTCTCTCGCTTCCTAATCGCATAGCAGTGAAACTATGGAAAGTGAAACCAGGGGAAAGAGAACTTACCTCAAAGAGGTCGCGGCTCTTTTTCTGAGGATTGGGGCTACTGCCGTTGGCGGGCCAGCGGCTTACATCGCTATTATGCAGCGGGAGACGGTGAGGCGTCGCCACTGGCTGGATGACCAAAGGTTTCTGGACATGATAGGAGCCACTAACCTGATTCCCGGGCCAAATGCTACCGAAATGGCGCTCTATTTGGGGCTGGTGCGGGCGGGGTGGTTCGGATATGTCGCTGCGGGGGTACTCTTTATTGTACCTGGCATGCTTGCCACGTTAGTTCTCGCCTGGTTGTATGTGACCTACGGCTCTCTCCCCGAGGTTGGGTGGATACTCTACGGCGTCAAACCGATCGTGATCGCTATCGTGATTCAGGCATTGTGGGACCTGGGCAGGAAGGGGGTTAAAGGTCCGCTAACGGCAGCGGTGGGAGCGGCAGTAATCGCCTTCTATATCCTTGGATTCAATGAGATAGCTCTCCTTTTTGCCGGCGCAGGGGTGGTATTGCTTCTCTATAGCGGACGCCGTCTCTTGAAGCGGGGTCTTTCCACTGTATTAGTCTTGCCTATTCTGAAAGCACCGCTATCGATGCTCTCAATAGGCGCTGTGCCATTCAGCCAGACTACGCTATTTTTGTCTTTTCTAAAAATCGGCGCAGTCTTGTATGGAAGCGGCTATGTACTGCTTGCCTTCTTCAACTCTGAGTTTGTGGTGCGTTTAGGTTGGCTCACTCATCAGCAGCTTTTGGATGCTATTGCCGTGGGGCAAATAACCCCCGGCCCGGTAGCCAGCAGCGCTACATTTGTCGGCTATCTGATGGGAGGTTGGCCTTCTGCCCTATTGGCGACTCTGGCTTTCTTTGTGCCGTCTTTTTTCCTCGTCGCTCTGGTCAGCCGTATCCTGCCCTGGCTGCGGAAGTCATGGTGGTCAGGAGCATTTCTGGATGGCGTGAATGTAGCGGCGCTCGGCCTTATGGTTGGGGTCACATGGCAACTCGGGCGTGCTGGAATAGTAGATTGGTTTACCATATTGCTGGTCATCATTTCCCTGTTCCTGGTGTTCCGGTTCAAAGTCAATTC
Organism: Dehalococcoidia bacterium; assembly: GCA_037441825.1. Taxonomy (GTDB): domain Bacteria; phylum Chloroflexota; class Dehalococcoidia; order SZUA-161; family SZUA-161; genus JACWAE01. The sequence goes on from JBBIRL010000010.1 coordinate 15,269, forward strand.
AGCGTGGCTCATACTGGGTGGAGGTGTGGTAGGAATAGTCTATAAGCTGGCGCTGGGTTGACAATGACTACAATACAATCTGACGGATTTTCAGCTAGTAGATTACCTGCTCGTCCATCAGTTGCTTTATCTCGCTGCCGGGCATCCCCAGAAGCTCGCCGAAGACGTACTCATTATTCTCGCCCATCGTAGGGGAAGCCTTGGTGACCTCAGCCGGGGTTTCGGACAGCTTCCAGGGAGCCCCCAGGACAACCTGTTTCCCCATTATCGGATGCTCGACCTCCACAGCCAGCTTACGCTCTTTGAAGTGGGGGTCGCTGAATATCTCCTGGTTGCTCAGAGAAGGGAAGGCGGCAACGCCAGCCTTTTGCAGTATCCCGGTCACTTCGTAGTGAGTGTAGTTGACCGTCCACTCCGTGACCAGCCTGTCCAGCTCTTCCTGGTTCTGCCAGCGACTACGGGCATCCGAGAATTTCCCGTCACGAGTCCAGTCGGGATTTCCCATAATGTGACAAAAAGCCTGCCACTCTTCCTCTGTGGAAACTGCAATGCTGACCCACTTGTCGTCACCCCGGCAGCGATAGCAATTATGGGGCGCCATGATGTCATCCCGGTTCCCTCGTCGCGACCGTACTCTCCCGTTCATGATGAAGTCCATCAGCGCATCGCCTGTGAATACGGCAAGGCTCTCTACAGAGGACAGGTCTATGTGCTGGCCCTGGCCGGTGTTCTGACGATGATTCAATGCGGCAAGGATAGAGAAGGCGCCGGTAGTGGCGCTCATAAGGTCTGTCGAGCCGGTTACGGGGTTGGGCGGGCCATCTCTGTAGCCGGTTAAATGGGTCAGCCCACTGTAGGCGGCGAAACTCGGAGCATAGCCACCGTAGCGTCTCAGTGGGCCCTCAGCCCCGAAAGAAGAGGAGGACATCATGATAATATCAGGCTTGACCTCTTTCAATGCCTCGTAGCCCAGCCCCATCTTATCCATAGCGCCCGGCCGCATATTTTGACTTGCCACATCGCTTATCTGCACAATCCTCTTTGCCAGTTCCACCGCTTTAGGCTGTTTGAGATTCAGCTTAATCGACAGCTTGTTGAGATTGATACTGTTGAAGACAGGTGAGTGGTCTACACCTTCGAACGCCTGCCCTATAGTCAGGGTCATCCTTCGGGAAGGGTCTACACGAGCCATGCTCTCTATTTTGATGACCTCCGCGCCCAGAAATGCCAGCAAGCCGGTGGCATAAGCGCCAGCCCAGAGCCAGCAAAAATCAGCTATTCTGACCCCTTCCAAAGCTGCCCTTCTCATTGGGATAATTTCACTTCCTATATGATGCCGGATTTCTTCAGCTTCACCAGCTTTTGTTTGCTGTACCCCAGTTGGCCACAATATATAGCCTCATTGTGCTGGCCGAGTAAAGGTGCTGTGCATTCGACCTTCGAGGGAGTTTTAGAGAATTTATAGGGTACCGTGGGCTGCTTTAACTTGCCTGCCTCCGGATGTTCCACCTCGGCTAAGAAGCCTCTGGACTCCATCTGGGCAGAGTGCGCCAGGTCTTCCGAGGTATTGACCGGGGCAGCGGCAAGGGCGTTTTCTTGAAGCTGCTGAAAGAGTTCATCTTTCTTGAATTGTTTCACCCACTGTCTAATATGCGGATTTATCTCATCACCGAGCATATTGCGCTGCAGCCATTGGGAGAATCTCTCTTCTTTTGCCCATGATGGGTTTCCCATGAGCTTGACCAGGTCCTGCCATTCACGGTCTGTCAGCGCGGATATCATGATATAGCCATCCTGACATTCCATTGGTACTGGCATCAGGAGCGGCCGCCCCTGCCTGCTTCTCACTATGCCCATATTGGCGTACATAGCTATCTCCAATAACACCATGGTCATGAGCACATCCTGCTTAGAGACATCTATGAATTGCCCCGCGCCGGTTGCTTTCATATTGTATGCCGCAGCCAGTGTCGCTATGGCGGAGCTGAGACCGCAAATGCAGTCTCCTACCAGACCACCTGCTTTGACCGGTTCCCTGCTGAGGTCGGGAGACTGGATGGGCAGGAGGTAACCTTCGCCGCCAGCGTGATACAGGTTCATTTCATGTGCTTTGTAGTCTCGGTAAGGGCCTGTCTGCCCGAAAGGTGTGATGGAGGTCATGACCAGGCGGGGATTGATTTTCTTGAGCTCCTGGTAAGTCAATCCCAACTCCTTCATTACCTTGGGTGAGTTATCCTCCACAAGAATATCGGTCTTTTTGATTAACTCTTTGAGGATACCTCGACCTTTGGTTGTCTTTATATCTAAGGTAATATCTGATTTATTGGTGTTGAGGTAAAGGAAAAGCCCGCTTCTCTCCGGATGAGGGGTATCATTCAGGAAGGGGCCTCTGCGCCTGGCATCATCGCCGACGCCGGGCGGCTCAATCTTTGTGACCTCGGCACCGAGATCAGCAAGGAGCTTGGTGCAATATGGGCCACATACAAGGTTACAGAGCTCAAGTACTTTCAGATGGTCTAAAGCCTTATCGGGCATGTCGAATAATCGTTCTCTGCGGGCAAATTTTAGCGAGAACCAAAAAATTTTGGCTCTCGCCACCACCCCGAGGATATATTTTACCACATTCGGAACTTGTTGAACAGGTGACCTCTCTTACTAAGGCAACCGCGAAATTGTCATGCTGGAGCGTAGCGAAGCATCTCAGGGTGGGGTAAATTAGCTTCCCTGTCTTGGACGATTGCTCGTTTCGCGGAAGGCTCCTTACTCTATAACTTTTTCCTTAAGCAGGCGGTCGATTTGCGCCTTCTTGTAACCCAGGACATCTCTTAATATTTCTCGAGTATGCTCTCCCCAGAGCGGAGGCCTTACTTTTACCTCGGCCGGGGTCTCCGAGAACTTGAAGGGGGTGTTCAACAGCTTGATCTTACCCAGCTTAGGGTGTTCCACTTCTACTAGCACCTTGCGGTGCTTAAAATGGGGGTCGGAGAATATCTCCTCGAAGTTATAAACGGAGCCGACGCCGATATCAGCCTCATCCAGTAATTTAACCCATTCATCTCTGTCCCTGGCGGAGAAGACCTCGGAGAGCGCCTGGTAAATCTCCTCCTGCTTATCGATATCGTCAAACTGGTGGGGTATGAAATCCTCTCTGCCTGCAATTTTACAGAGTTTGGCCCAGAGCCAGGGTTCGGCACAGCCCACTGTAAAATACTTGCCATCACCGGCTTTGTAGGTATTTAAACAGGCCAT
>JBBIRL010000011.1:0-18447 GCA_037441825.1 Dehalococcoidia bacterium
TCAAGGCATACACATCGCTCCTGCCCTTCACAAGCTCGCTGCTCACCTCCACAGTATCCATCGGCTCCATCTCCCAGGTATCAGATGACGGCACCGGGATAGGTTCACCTGCAGCGATATAACCCAAGATGGGCACACGCACCAGGCGCTTTTTTGATCCACCCAGGAGCTCTATACCCCTCGATACTTCGCGGTCGCGCCGTATGTAACCTTCCTTCTCAAGTATCTTCAGATTGTAGTCCACCACCGAGGTCGAGCTAATGCCGCACGCCTTAACAATATCCCTGATGGTAGGAGGATAGTCCTTCTCCTCTCGGAATCTCCGCAGAAAAGCGAGGATTTCTTTCTGTTTTGAGGAAAGTGTCTTCATATCTCACCTCTCGGCTTTTATCGAACTCTTGTTCTACTGAGGCAAAGCTTACCACGCCAAAATCCTGTTGTCAATGGGATTAAGGAAAAAAGAAAAGCTGCTCTTGCGAGCAGCTTCAAATCGATATGCTGAAGGTTTCAAGCGACCCGAAAGGGCTAACTCTATGCCTTAGTGGGAGGGAAAGCCACGTTACACTTCTTCATCAGGCGGGACTTGTGGCGGGCGGCATTATTAGGATGGATAATGCCCTTTCGCGCTGCCTTGTCCAGGGCTACAGATGCTTTCTGAACTGCCTCTTTAGCTGGTTCCGCTTCTTTACCCGAGATAAGCTCTTCAGCCTTGTCAAGATAGGTCTTCACTGCGCTCTTAATAGCCCTGTTGTGGCTTCGCTGTTCCCCTATGACATGTATCATCTTTTTTGCTGATCTTGTATGTGCCAACTCCTCAACCTCCGAATGCTCATATTACACTATCCTGTGGATTTTGTCTACAGGGTGAAGTATAATCGCATCACTAACCACCGAAAACGAGGTAACCATGTCAGTTCTGGAGAGGATGGCAACTTTACTGCCCGATACTGCTGAGGTGAACGAAAAGGGGCACCTCACCCTGGGAGGCTGCGACGTAGTAAAGCTCGCTGCTGAGTTCGGCACGCCGCTTTACATCTTCGACGAAGCTACCTTGCGCCGAACTTGCGCCGAGTTCCATAATGAGTTTGGGCAGCGTTACGCCGATACGCTGGTAATCTATGCAGCCAAGGCGTTCATCAACCGTGCTCTGGCACGCATATTCAAAGAAGAGGGACTGGGGCTGGATGTCGTCTCGGGAGGCGAGCTGAGCATCGCCAGATCGGCAGATTTCCCCATGGATAAGGTCTATTTCCATGGCAACAATAAGCTTCGTGAGGAGATAGAGCTGGCAATTGGCTGGGGCGTAGGTCGCATCGTCGTTGATAATCTTTACGAACTCTCTCTGGTTAACGAGGTCGCCAGGAAGTCTGGGGTCACCCAGGATATCCTGCTGCGGCTCACCCCCGGCATAGATGCCCATACCCATCAATATATCACCACCGGCATCATAGACAGCAAATTCGGCTTGCCTATCACTACAGGGCAGGCCGAGGAAGCAATAGTTAAAGCGATGTCAGCATCCAATCTCAGGCTCATCGGATTGCATGTGCACCTGGGGTCGCTCATCTTCTCCATCGAGCCTTATCAGAAGGCGATCGAGATTGTATTCCAATTTGCGGCTGAGATGAAGAAGAAGCATGGCTTCACTTGGCACGAGTTCAGCCCGGGCGGGGGGTTCGCAGTCCAGTACACGCAGGATACCCCTGCTCCGAATACTGCCTACTTCGCTCAGGCTATTGCAGACACGATCAAGTCTAAGAGCAAAGAGCTTGGGCTTAAGCTACCCCGCCTCATCGTAGAGCCAGGGCGGGCGATTGTAGGCCGCGCCGGTGTGGCTATTTACCGGGCAGGGGCAATCAAAGAAATACCCGGCGTACGCAAGTACGTAGCGGTTGATGGCGGCATGGCAGATAATATTCGGCCCGCCTTGTACGGTTCCAAGTATGAAGCGCTCATCGCCAACAAGGTTAACAAGAGCGACTTTGAGCGAGTCAGCATTGTGGGCAAGTTCTGCGAGTCAGGAGATATACTGGTCAAGGATGAGGATATACCCAAGGTTGTCCCCGGCGACATAATAGCGATTCCCGTATCAGGCGCTTACTGTCTCTCCATGGCCTCCAACTACAATGCCTCGCTGAAGCCTGCCATCGTTATGGTCAGGGATGGTAAAACACGCCTCATTCGCCGCCGTGAGAGCTACGACGACCTGATGAGGTGCGATGTTGGCTGATTTAACAGACACAAGAAGGTCGTAGGAGCTGCCGCTCCTACGACCTTACGCTGTTCCTGCCCCAGCAGGAATTTAAAATAGGGACGCTCCTTATCTAATCCGGCTCCGGCGTAAAAAGGGCTGACGGTCACAAGCCATCGCCAGTTCAAGTTGCTCATCTTGGCTCACTGCTGGCTTTATCTTTTTCTCCGAAAAATCGGTAGCTATCAGGGTGATCTTCACCGTGCGTTCCATTAACGGGTCTGTGCCGAAGCCAAAGATTATCTGTGCTTCAGGGTCCGCCACACGTTTAATAATATTAGCTGCATCATTTATCTCAGCCAGCGTGAGCTCGTTGCCAATGATGTTATACAGTATCCTTTTCGCTTTATCGATAGAAAAATCGAACACGGGGGCAGCGATAACTGACCTAGCGGCATCCGCAGCCCGTGTCGGCCCGCCACCACGCCCAACAGCTATCCAGCCAAGACCAGCCCCTTTCATGATAGTTTTCACATCGTTGAAATCAAGGTTTATATGCCCTACACCCGTCACAACTTCATGAATACCCTGAACACTCTGGCGCAGGACATCATCGACCATCTTGAACGCCGTCTCGACTGATACATTCATGTCGCACATGTTGAGAAGGCGATCGTTGCAGATAACAACTATGGTATCCACCTTCTCTTTAAGCATCGTAATGCCTTCCTCTGCTACTTTCGCCCGCTGCGACCCTTCAAAGCTAAAAGGCCTGGTTACTACAGCGACAGTAAGAATACCGAGTTCCCTGGCAATCTCAGCTACAACCGGTGCCGCGCCGGTGCCGGTGCCGCCTCCCATACCGGCCGTTATGAACAATATATCGGCACCCTGGACAGCTTTAGTTATGTCATCGCGGCTTTCCTGAGCAGCCATAGAACCCAGCTTGTGGTCGCCACCCACGCCCAGCCCTTTGGTCAGTCTATCTCCAATGGCAAGACGCACGGGAGCTACCGATCGCGCCAACGCACGAGCATCCGTGTTTGCGGCAATGAATTCAGCGCCCTCCATCTTTTGCCCGACCATGTTATCAACGGCGTTCGAACCACCGCCACCCAACCCAATGACCTTAATCCGGGTCAGACTCTCAACACTGTTTTCAGGTTTATCAACTGCTTTCTCCGCAGCAGCCTCAGTAACCATAATTCCCCCTTTACCAAAGGGCTAAATTCGCTCGCCAATCCTCATTTTCGCACTGCGACTTCTCGGATTAGCCTGTATTTCGCTCTGTGAGGGTCTGACTGCCTTCTTGGTTACTATTTTGAGATTGGGTTTATGCCCGCAGACACAAACAGGAACCGAAGGAGGACAAAGGCATCCCTGCGACTCACGGCGTAAGAATTCCTTAACCAATCGGTCCTCTAAGGAGTGGAAGCTGATAACGATGACCCTCCCACCGCTTCCCAGCAGATTGAGCGCCTGTCCCAGCGCAAGATGCAGGCTCTCCAACTCCTCATTTACCACGATACGCAACGCCTGGAAAGTTTTCGTTGCCGGGTGAATCCTGCCCCGTCCTCCACCCACAGCCTCTTGAACCACCCTGGCGAGCTCCAGTGTACTCCTCAAAGGACGCCTCTCCACGACACGCCTTGCTATTTGTTTAGCTCGACATTCCTCGCCGTATTTCTCCAAAAGCCCAGCTAGTTCACGTTCAGGGTAGGTATTAACGATATCCGCTGCGGTAAGAGACTGCCTGGGACTGAACCTCATATCTAGCGGTGAGTCTTGTTGAAAGCTGAAACCACGGCCTGACGCCTCAAGTTGGAGCGACGACATGCCGAGATCGAATATGATGCCGTGCACCGGACGGAAGCTATACCGATTACAAATGCTCTCAAGGTACCTGAAGTTTTCGTTGACCAGAATTACATTATTGCCGTAGGACTTAAATCTCTCCTTAGCCACCTTGATTGCCTCGGGGTCAGCATCTATGCCGAGGAGTTGCCCTCCAGGTGAACTCTCCTCTAAAATCGCTGCAGCATGCCCTCCGCCATTGACAGTGCAATCAATATACCTGCCACCAGGTTGAATCTGGAGCGCGCTGATGCTCTCTTCAAGCAAAACCGGCTCATGGCTATATGCAGCAGTCATGGTTAGAGTAATCATAATTACATCTGCACCGCCTCTGCGATCTCAGAGGCGTGCTCAGACATAAATTTCTTCTCTGCCGTCCAAAGCTCCCTAGACCATACCTGAAGGTGGCTGTATGCACCGACCACAACCGCCTCCTCGTTAATCTCAGCATACTGGCGTAGCGCCAATGGTATAATCACTCTCCCCTGACGGTCTGGCTCGAGGTCGAAGGCGCCGGAGAAAGTAAATCGAGAGATTCTCCTGGGGTTGAGCTGGGTTAGAGGCAAAGCAGCGAGTTTTTCAGCCACTTTTTCCCACTCCACCGTCGTGTAAGCAATGAGGCACTTATCGAACCCGCGGGAAAGCACCAAGCTCCCACGGAATGCCTCCCTGAACCGCACCGGGATGGCTAACCTTCCCTTGTGGTCAATCCTTAGCTCATATTCACCAAGCAACATCCACTTATACCCACTCTTCGCCACTTTGCACCACTTTTAGCATATCTTCGTTACCTTGTCAATAGATTTGGGGGGCTTTCTCAAGAGAAATCGCAAATAAATCAGACATCTTTATGAACAGGTTATTAACCCTGTTCATTATGCTCAAGGCGATTTACTTACACCCTGAACCGCTTCTAACATATGCCTAGAAATTCTTAGACTTTTCTAGGCATTATTGCCTACCCTAGAATAAGCCGATTAGCCGATGTCTACTACCTAGCTTTGAAGTAATATCTCAAAAGGCTTTCAAACTACTATGTTACTGTTCAACAATAGCTATAGAAAACTTCCTAAGCAAAATAAAAACTCCATTTTGCAGATATGGTTCAATCTGATAACTGATACCTATCCTACTGTGCTCGGGGTTTCTCATATTGACCACACTTTCATGTTTCTGTTATAATTCAACAAGTGTGCATTTTATGGGTCAGAGATGGGCGGCGGCTATCAGGTTCATAGGCATCGGGTGGTACATAGTATCCTGTATACTTTTGGGAGCGCTGGGGGGGCGGTGGATAGGTCAGAAACTGGATGGTGAAACTGGTGCGATAATATTTACCCTCTTGGGCTTAGCTTTGGGCCTCATAGCAGCTTTCCTGGGGGCCTATCGCCTAGTGAAGTCATTATTACTGAATAATAATCGGGACAAAAAGCAAGGATAATCGATTAGTGCCTAAGTTAGGATTAAAGGGCAAGCTGGCGATTGCGGCTATTGCTATTATCGCCATAGTATTAATCGGGGCAATCTTCTTCCCAGTAGCAAAACCGGAAGCACATCTTGCCCCTAACTACGATTCTCCCTTCGCCAAATTAGGCCCCATTTATGTCACCAACACTTTAATCACTGCATGGATCGGCATTGTATTGCTGGTAGTCTTCTTCTTCTTTGCCACACGTAAAATGAAGCTTGTACCAAAGGGTTTGCAGAATATCGCGGAGTGGCTAATCGAAACAATGCTCAACTTCGCTGAGGGAGTAGCAGGTAAAGAGAATGCTCGCAGATTCTTCCCCGTAGTAGCCACCATCTTTCTGTTCGTGCTCATGAATGCGTGGCTCGGGCTTGTGCCTATATTCGGTGTTATAGGCAGAGGAAGCGTTCCGACCACAGTCTCCGACAATCTTCTTCATACCCTTGTCCCTTCATTATTCCCAAATTATCATGGCTTCGAAGTAACTGTGCCCTTTTTGCGGCCTGCTAATACAGATATCAACGTGCCACTCATGCTAGCTTTGGTATCCTTCTTGTGCGTAGAATACTGGGGTATTACCTCAGTTGGGCTTCGCAACTATTTGAGCAAGTTTTTCAGATATGGGCAAGTATTCGCGGGTCTGGGACAGCTTATAAAAGGCAAAGTCAAACCCGCTATAGGCACAATCCTTTTCGGCGCTATCGACGTCTTCGTAGGCGGACTTGAGCTGCTTAGTGAGTTTGTACGAATCCTCAGCTTCACCTTCCGACTTTTTGGCAATATGACTGCCGGCGAGATATTGTTGGTAGTAATAGCATTCCTTATACCATGGGGGTTTGCCTCTATCTTTTACGGTCTGGAGACATTCCTGGGAGTCATCCAGGCGCTTATATTCAGTGTATTGACCTTAGTCTTCGCGACCATGGCAATCGCTCCACATCATGCTGAAAAGGAACATGAATAAGAAGCCTTAAAAATCATAAGGGAGGTATTAAATATGGACCACGAAGCTGCGAGAATGTTAGGGAAAATGTTAGGCGCAGGCCTGGCGATGGGACTGGGCGCCATAGGTCCAGGTATAGGAATTGGTCTTCTGGGTGCCGGCGCCATGCAAGCTTTGGGACGCAATCCCGAGGCTAGAGGCGTTATCCTGACCAACATGATGATTGCTATTGCCTTTGCAGAGGCTGTTGCTATTTATGCTCTAGTCATAGCTATCATACTTGCTATGCTATAAATCAATGCACCCCAAAAGATGCTATAAATTGAAAGATGGCTGTATCTGTTGGTTGGAAGTATCTTGAAAAGATACCTGTTTCCTAAGAATACAAAGGGAGTTACACAATGAGGTATCGTGTCGGCCTTGCCGTTGCGCTTATCGTGTTGTCGCTACTGCTGAGTAGTTGTAGTGCCACGGGAAACCTGGGGATAAACTGGCATGGCCTGTTAAGTCAGTTGATAAGCTTTATTCTGTTGCTTACCCTTCTCATCCTTGTTGCCTATAAGCCGATAACTAAGATGCTTGATGAACGCTCAAAGAAAATCAAGGATAGCATAGACCAATCTGAGTTCATCAAGCAACAGACAGCTAAGACTGAGCAGATGGTACAAGAGAAACTAGCAGAAGCACGCAAACAAGGGCAGGACCTAGTGGCGCAGGCAACACAGATTGGGGAGCGGCTCAGAGAGGAAGCACGACAGCAGGCTAAGCAGGATGCGGAGGCTATCGTGGCCAGGGCACGTACCGAAATCCGGGCAGAAAGGGAAGAGACTGTCGCTAAACTACGCGATGAATTCGTTGAGATAGCAATCAAGGCTGCTGAGAAAGTAATTAATAAAGCCTTGGATAAAGAAACCCACAGGCAGCTTATCCAGGAGACCCTGGAAGAAAGCACCGAACTGAAGAAGGAGGGCTAGTGGCTAGAGTCGCTTCTGCCAAGCGACATGCACAGGCAGTATTTCAACTCGCTCAGGAGAGGAACGAGGTGGAGAAGTGGCGCTCTGAACTGAGAACCATCGCTGCCACATTAAGCGATCCCCAGCTCCGGCCCATCCTGGAAGACCCCAAGTTCCACCTCAGCGACAAGGAGAAGCTGATTAGCAAGTGCCTGCCAGAGATTAGCCAGCTTGCCCTGAACTTCACCTATCTTCTGGTAGCAAAAGAAAGGCTGGGCATACTAGAGCAGATAGTGGCAGAATACGAGCGCATGGCTGATGCTCTTCAGGGTTTGGAGCACGCCAAAGTGACTACTGCCATATCTCTCAATGAGGAAGACCGGAAAAAGCTATCCCAGCGTCTGGCAGCAATAACAGGAAAACGGGTAGTGCTCACCGCAGAGGTTGATCCTGCCATCATCGGCGGTTTTGTTGCCCGCGTCGGAGACACACTCATAGACGGCAGCACCAGGGCAAAGCTAGAGGCTCTCAAGAGGAAATTGGTCCGGGCAACGATATGATTAAATCATCGAAACCCAATCGAGTTCGGGCACTCTAGGAGACGAAGAACTCGTTAAAACAGGGGAAAAGGAGTTAGACAGATGGCTCGAGCTCAAGATATAACTTCAGTTATCAGGCAGCAGATAGAGCAGTTCGGGGCTACAGTTACCGCAGTTAATGTGGGCACCGTAGTCGAGGTCGGCGATGGCATTGCCCGCATTCATGGGCTTGCCGGAGTCAAATACAACGAATTACTCGAGTTCCCCAACGGCATAATAGGTCTGGCGCTCAACCTAGAAGAGGACAGCGTCGGCGCAATCGTCCTCGGTGGATACTCCGAGATTAAAGAGGGCGATGAGGTTAAATGCACCGGCCGAATCGTGGAGGTGCCGGTGGGCGAGGGACTTATCGGGAGAGTGGTAAACGCGCTGGGACAGCCCATCGATGGCAAGGGTCCCATCAACTACAGCAAAACCCTCCCTGTGGAACGAATCGCTCCCAATGTGGTTACCCGCATGTCAGTGAACACTCCTGTGCAAACAGGCATCAAGGCTATTGACAGCATGATCCCCATCGGCAGAGGGCAGAGAGAGCTTATCATCGGCGACCGCTCAACCGGGAAAACCGCCATCGCTATAGACACGATCATAAACCAGAAAGGCGGCGACCTTATCTGCATATATGTAGCCGTCGGGCAGAAATCCTCCAAGGTAGCACAGCTAGTGGCAATCTTAGAGAACTACGGCGCCGTGGAGCACACCATCGTGGTTTCAGCAAACGCCTCTGACCCCGCAGCCTTACAATATCTGGCGCCTTATGCTGGCTGCGCCATGGGCGAGTACTTTATGGAAAAAGGGCGCGATGCCCTGATTATCTACGACGACCTTTCCAAGCACGCCTGGGCATACAGGCAGATATCGCTGCTGCTACGCCGCCCCGCAGGGAGAGAAGCATATCCGGGAGATGTCTTTTACCTCCATTCGCGGCTTCTGGAAAGAGCAGCAAAATATGACAAGGAACATGGAGGCGGTTCCCTGACCGCTCTACCCATCATTGAGACCCAGGCTGCCGACTTCTCAGCCTACATTCCAACTAACGTCATCTCCATCACCGACGGACAGATATACCTGGAAACCGACCTGTTCAACGCAGGGACCAGGCCTGCCATGAACGTCGGGCTCTCGGTATCACGTGTTGGAGGTTCCGCACAGACCAAGGCCATGAAAAAGGTGGCAGGCAGGCTGCGTATTGACCTCGCCCAGTACCGAGAGATGGCAACTTTTGCCCAGTTCGGCACCGCCGACCTGGACAAGACGACCAGAGCCCAACTAGACCGTGGCCAAAGAATCAGTGAGGTGCTGAAGCAACCCCAATATGTGCCCATGCCGCTTGAGAAGCAGGTTATGATCCTTTACGCCGTGACCAACGGATACCTTGATAATGTCCCTGTAAACAAAATAGGCCCGCTGGAGGAAGCTTTCCACCGCTTCATGGAGACCAATCACCCTGATGTAGGCAAAGCTATCGCTTCGGAAAAAGCGCTGAGCGCTAAAACCGAGGAGGCACTGAAGAACGCCATCACCCAGTTCCAGCAGACTGCGTCCTTTTAAATTGGAAGATTGAAAAAATGATACCTATACGAATCATCCGCCGCCGCATCCGCTCCATCAAGAGCACAGCCAAAATTACCAAGGCTATGGAGATGATAGCCGCCTCCAAAATGAGGCAGGCGCAACTCCGCGTGCTTGCGGCACGGCCCTATTCAGAGAAGATGCGCGATGTGCTGGCTAACCTTGCTGCCCAACCAACAACAGATGGTGGCAGTCACCCTCTCCTTCAGCACAGAGAGATAAAACGCATAACAGTGATCCACGTCACCGCCGACCGCGGCCTCTGCGGGGGACTGAATGCCAACATGAACCGGAGGACAGCCTCCTTCATTCTGGAGCAGAAGGTACCTGTTAACCTCGTCACCGCAGGACGTAAGGGCAGAGACTTTATGTCAAGATACGGCCGGGATATCCGTGCCGAGTTCATTCAGCTCGGCGACAAGCCCGCTCTCGTGGATACCACGCCCATCTCACGCGTGGTTATCGATGACTACACCAATAAGCTCACCGACGAGATTTACCTGGCTTATACTCAATTCATCACCACCGTCCTCCAGAGACCAGTGCTCTGGAAGCTCTTACCAATCGAGCCAACTAAATTCGAGCACAAAGAGAACATAGATTATATCTACGAGCCCTCGCCATCAGCAGTTATGGGAGAACTTCTGCCACGCTACATAGAGATGCAAATTTACCACGCCTTATTGGAGTCCATAGCCAGCGAACAATCAGCCAGGATGGTAGCCATGCGCAACGCTACCGATAACGCCAATGAAATGATCGATGACCTCACCTTAACCTATAATAAGGCGCGCCAGGAGCTAATCACCAAAGAACTCTTAGATATTGCCGGTGGAGTAGTGACGCTAACATAAGTAGATAATCAGGAGAAGAGCATGGCAAAAGGTAGAATAGCCCAAGTAATCGGTACAGTGGTTGATATAGAGTTTCCCCCGGATGAGTTGCCGACCCTAAATAACGCTATCGAAATCCCCCAAAAGGGCGGCAAGCTGGTACTGGAAGTACAGCAGCATGTAGGAAACAACTGGGTACGCTGTATCGCCCTTGCGCCCACCGACGGAATCGAACGCGGCGCTGAAGCTATTGATACCGGGGCCCCAATCGCAGTGCCTGTAGGGCGTGAAACCCTGGGCCGCTTGTTCAATATAGAAGGGGTGCCCCTGGATAACCTGGGCCCCGTGAACACTAAGGAGCATTGGCCAATCCACCGTCTTCCCCCGCCATTTACCGAGCAAGAGACTAAGATCGAGATACTAGAGACCGGCATCAAGGTGATGGACCTGATTACTCCCTTCACCAGAGGAGGCAAGATTGGAGCCTATGGTGGCGCGGGAGTGGGCAAAACAGTTGTTATCCAGGAGCTTATACGCAACATCGCCACTGAGCACGGAGGTTTCTCCGTCTTTGCCGGCATAGGAGAGAGGTCAAGGGAAGGCAACGACCTCTGGAACGAGATGAAGGCTTCGGGAGTTATCGATAAGACAGTGCTGGTCTTCGGCCAGATGAACGAGCCGCCGGGCGTGAGACTGCGTATCGGCCTCACCGGACTGACCATGGCTGAATATTTCCGCGATGTCGAGGGACAGGACGTCCTTCTTTTCATCGATAACATATATCGCTATATCCTGGCGGGGATGGAAGTCTCGGCACTCTTAGGCAGGATGCCCTCAGCAGTAGGCTACCAGCCCACCCTGGCCACAGAGATGGGCGAGTTGGAGGAGAGGATTACCTCAACCAAGAAAGGCTCCATCACCTCATTCCAGGCAATCTATGTCCCCGCTGACGACTATACAGACCCGGGCATCGTTACTACCTTCGGACACCTCGACGCTGTTGTCGCCCTGGAGCGCTCCATCGCCGAGCAAGGGCTCTTCCCTGCCGTCGATCCCCTGTCATCCACTTCACGTATCCTCGACCCGCATATCGTGGGTGAGGAGCATTACCAGACAGCGCGAGGGATACAACGAGTGCTACAGCGATATAAAGACCTCCAGGATATCATTGCCATACTGGGCATAGAGGAGCTAAGCGAGGAAGATAAGCTCACTGTTTCCCGCGCGCGTAAGATACAGCGCTTCCTCTCTCAGCCCATGTTCGTCGCCGAGGTCTTCACAGGCCAACCGGGCAAATATGTCCCCGTAAAAGAAACGGTACGCGGCTTCAAAGAGATCCTGGAAGGCAAGCACGACGCCCTGCCTGAGCAGGCATTCTTAATGGTAGGCACTATAGACGAAGCAGTAGAGCGGGCCAAAAAATTATAGGATAGCCAAGAAAATGCCTAAAACAAGGCTTGAAATTATAACTGCAGAACGGGTAGTCTATTCCGAGGATGTCGATATAGTAGTAGCACCCGGCATCCAGGGACAACTGGGTATCCTACCCCACCATGCTCCCCTGATGACGATGCTCCAGCCAGGAGAGCTGATGGTCAGGAGAGATAACAACGAAGAGTCAATGTTCGTAAGCGGCGGTTTCCTCGAGGTGCGAGGAGACAAGGTGGTAGTGCTTGCTGACGTTGCCGAACGGGCCAACGAGATAGATATCGCCCGCGCTGAGGCAGCCAAGCACCGCGCCGAAGAGAGAATGGCCCAGCCTCCTGCCCAGATAGACCATGCTCGTGCCGAAGCAGCTCTGCGCCGCTCAATGATACGGCTCAAGGTAGCAGAAAAGAGCAAAAAACGCAGGCCTCAAGTTTAACTCTTCAGCACACTTCGGTTGTCGTATTAATCTCTGCCCAAATAGAAAGTCATGCTCTGCAACGCCAGAACCGGGTCTATCCCCTGTAGTCGTACCCCTCGGGGCACCTTAACGCAGATTGGCGCATAATTAATAATAGCTCTAACCCCGCTTTTTACCAGCTTATCAATAACCACCTGGGCATCAGATGAGGGCACCGCAACAATAGCTATAGCAACCTTCTTGTCCTTAAGCGATGCCTCGAGGTCTGCGATATCTTCAACCAGCACTCCGCTGACTGTTTTGCCGATCAAATCTGGAGCACTCTCGAAGGCAGCGACTATCTTGAAACCCTCCAGAGCAAAACCCTTGTAGTCCAATATAGCCCGCCCTAACCGACCCACGCCTATAAGCGCCATCGGCCATTTTTTGTCCAGTCCCAGTATCTGTTGCAGCTCTCTGCGCAGTCGGCTCACATTGTATCCCCTGCCCTGTCTGCCGAACTTCCCGAAAAAGGACAGGTCTTTCCTAATCTGAGCTGGTGTCATGCGCAGTCTGGCTCCCAGACCCCTTGAACTGATAAACTCTACGCCCTCGGACTTCATAAGAGCCAGCGCACGCAGATACATCGGCAGGCGCGAGACAACTACTTCCGGAATCTGTCTCTGCATGGCCCTCTCCTCTGATGTCCGGCTATTATTATTTGACTCCGACATGTACGGCAATTGTCCCCAGGTTGAGACTGCTGCAGGCAACCTGGCGGAACCCAACCTCCTCCATGATTTTTTGGAACTCAACTACGCTCAGAAAGCAGCCAACCGAGTTTGGGAGATAACGATAAGCCTTGCCATCACTGCTTAACCAGCAGCCCAAAACGGGCACTATTCTATTAAGATAAAATCGGTAGAAAGTGCCGATGATGCCGGACGCCGGCCTTACCAACTCCAGACAGACGACTCGGCCTCCCGGTTTGACTACCCGACGCAACTCTGCGAGGAAAAGATTGATGTCAGCCACGTTGCGCAATGCGAATCCGTTCAGGGCACAGTCGAAGCTGTTATCGCTGAAGGGCAAAGCCAAGGCATCCCCCATCATGAAATCAACCTTGTTGTTAAACCCCTTCCTCTCCATCTTTATTTTGCCCCGGCTGAGCATTTCCTGGCACAAATCAAGCCCAACCACAGAATCAGTATACCTGGCAAGCTCCAGGGCTATATCTCCGGTTCCGGTAGCTACATCGAGGACCCGCCCCCGCCCCGGTCGGGCAAGCCTCACTGCAACCCGGCGCCAGCGACTATCCTGTCCCCAGCTCATTAAGCAATTTATGCGGTCATAGCAAGGAGCGATCCTGCCAAACATCTCTCGGATCGCTCTCTCTTTGAGCTTATTACTATCCTGCCTGTCCATTTATTGCGCCGCTCTGGAATTACCCCTGAACTCAATCGCCCTCGGTTTTACCCGGCATTTCTCGGCAGTAATGATGGACTCGATTTGAGAGATAGCCTGCTCAATTCCATCCTTGTGATTGACTACTACGTAATCGAACATAGAAAGGCTGTTCATCTCCTTTTCAGCAGCCTTCATCCTTACTTCCAAATCGTTGCCGGATTCGGTCCTGCGCTGTTTAAGTCTCTTTTCCAAATCTTCCCTCGATGGCGGCGCCAGGAAAATGAACACAGCCTGCGGGACAGTCTTCTTAATAGTAGCTGCCCCTTGAATATCCACCTTAACAATCACATCCCTTCCCCTATCCATAGCTTGCTGCAACTCACTTTTGGGCACACCGTAGAGATTGCCGTAGACATTAGCCCATTCCAGAAGCTCACCTTTTTCAATCATCTTTTTGAATTCGACTTCGGAGACAAAGTGATAGTTAACCCCATCGGTCCCCTCTTGCGCCGGGGCCTGGTTGTTGCCGTCACCGCGTAGTGCAGGGGATAGCCTCTTCTTTTAATCCCGTCCAATACCGCATCCTTGCCCACCCCCGAGGGACCGGATAGGACAATAAGCAGTGGATTTGCACTTGAGCCTATCACTTATTCACCTGCTTCTTCTTCAATCCGGCTTAACTCCAACGCTTCGGCTCGCCGCCAGCCTGCTGGCGATGGTATCCGCATTAAGGGCGACAAGCACAATATGACCGCTATTCATGATTATGACCGCCTTTGTCTTCCGGCCGCTGGTCAGGTCGATCAATAAACCTTTGCTTTTCCCCGCCTGTATCATGCGCTTCATCGGCGCCGAGCCCGGGGAAACGATGGCAAGTACCTTATCTATCGCTAAGATATTGCCGAAACCTACATGAACCAATTCCGTGCTCATCTCTTTCTCCCTGAACCCGGATTCACGACTTCGCAGCGCTCAGCCGCTTCAAATCCTGCCAGAATATGGGATATGATATATTCACAGCCTCAGCGTTGTCAATCTCGGTTTCCCCTTCCGCAACCAGTGCAGCTATCCCGAGCATCATCGCCAGGCGGTGGTCTCCGTGGCTCTCACAGGCAGCACCACGCAGCTTCTCTCTTCCCTGAATTATCATGCCGTCGGGCAGCTCCTGCACGTCAGCGCCCAGCTTCAACAGCTCCTTGGCCGTGTTGCTTATCCTGTCAGACTCCTTCACCCTGAGCTCCCGAGCATCCTTTATCACAGTCTTGCCCCGGGCAACCGAGGCAGCTAGCGCTATCAGCGGAATCTCGTCTATCACCCTGGGGATAAGCTCCCCGCCAATCTCCATCCCGGACAATCGGCTTGACTGCACCTTCAGGTCAGCGACAGGCTCGCCGCTCACCATCCGCTCGTTGGTCACAGCTATATCGGCTCCCATAGCATTCAGGACATCGATTATCCCGCTTCTGGTGGGATTAATACCTACATTGCTTAATCGGATGTTCGCCCGGCTGTGGATAGCGCCTGCCACCAGCCAAAAGGCAGCGGAGCTTATATCGCCCGGTACAATAATATCTACAGCTTTTAAACGGCCTGGCGAGACAGTGATGTAATCCCCTTTCACCTTAATCTTAGCTTCCATTGCCTTGAGCATTCTTTCGGTATGATCGCGGGAAGCTATGGGCTCCTTTATCACAGTATCCCCCCGGGCAAAGAGCGCCGCCAGCAGCAGCGCTGATTTGAGCTGAGCGCTGGGGACAGGGAGCGTATAGCGAATCCCGTGGAGCTGTCCACCTTTGATCACCAGAGGAGCCCTGGAGTCACTGCTTCGTCCCCAAATCTGGGCCCCCATAAGTCTAAGAGGCTGGATAACGCGGTCCATGGGGCGGGAGCGCAGCGACCGGTCACCTGTGATAATGGAAAGAAAAGGTTGCCCTGCCAGCAGCCCTGCCAGAAGCCGCATGGTCGTGCCGCTATTCTCAGCGCAGAGCACGTCCTCAGCTTCCTTCAGACCATTATCACCCACCCCCTTGACAACCAGACCACCGCCCTTAGATGACTCGATTGCCACGCCCAGAGCCCGCATACACGCTACAGTGGCAAGACAGTCAGCGGACTGAGCGAAATTGCTGACCCTGGCATCGCCCCGGGCAATACCGTTGAGGATAACAGCACGGTGAGAGATAGACTTATCGCCCGGAGGACTGACCTTGCCATCGAGAGCATGAGGAGCTTTCAAGACCTGTTTCATAGACCTTGCCCCCGCAGCCAGTTCTCCCTCGCCTCCCGCGCCTGAGCCAGCATCTCAGACAACTCCTCGCTCTCATCAGCTACCAGGTCGCGATACCCCTTGAGCACCTCAATATAGCGGTCCAGCCAATCTACAATCCTCTCCCGGTTGGTAAGACAGATATCACGGTTCATCTCGGGGTTACCCGAGGCCAGGCGGGATAAGTCCCGGTAACCGCCGGCCGCGAGTTTAGCCATCTCAGGCCACAACCGACTTTTCATCGTGGTTGTAACGAATGCAGCCGAAAGCAGCATGGGGAGATGGCTGACACCCGCCACCAAGTTATCATGTGTCTCAGCATCGATAAAGAAAGGCTTAGCGCCAATCGACTCCACCAATTTTTTCAACTTCCTCACCGCTTGTGGAGTTGCACATGAAGAAGGGGTAAGGCAATAGACACACCCCTGAAAGAGATCAGCCTCAGCCTCATTAATGCCGGAGGTCTCTTTGCCGGCCATAGGGTGGCCGCCGATAAAGCTTATCTTCGGAGACAGGTACTCCCCGGCCCATTTCATGACCTGCACTTTGGTGCTGCCGGTATCCGTGATTACGCACCTGGGAGATAAATGTTCCGATATGGACGCCAGCACCTCTTTGGTCACCATCACCGGCGTAGCAATGACAACCATATCCGCTCCCGATACAGCAGACGCCAGATTCTTCGCAGCCCGGTCTATGGCACCACGCCTCCTCGCCGCAGCAATCGTTTTTGCGCTCCTGCTGAATCCCACAATCTCCATCTTTCCGGCTGTTGATTTCTTCAACGCCAGAGCCAGTGAGCCTCCAATCAGACCCAACCCTATTATGGCAATCCTTTTCACAAAGCACCTCAAAAATCAGAGTGGCTGCCCCACAAAGAGGCGAGCAAACAGATCTACGGCACGCAGCAAGAAATCCCACAAGAAGCCGGTAAAATAGCTTAAGAAGATTACCACAAGCAGAATCAACGGGCCGTATGGCTCAATTCTAACCAAAGCGGCAGCCTGCTCCCTTGGTAGGAGACCCACAGCAATATTGAACCCGTCCAGGGGCGGTATAGGAATCAGATTGAACACCCCCAGGATAAGGTTGAGCAGAATAATATAGCCTATTATATCGGCAGCGACCCAGCCTGCATTCCAACTGGCAAAAGGCGCAAAGGGCCACGACCACGGCGAATGCCAGGCCACTACTCCAACCCTCACCAGTATCCCCAGCAGCGCAACCAAGGTAAAGTTAGCCAATGGCCCGCCTAAAGCCGATAATGCCATCCCCCTCCTGGGGTTCATGCGAAAATAGTTGGGATTAATAGGCACGGGCTTGCCCCAGCCGAAGCCGACCAGAAACAGCATCAGAGTCCCTAAAGGGTCGAGGTGTCTAACCGGGTTTAAAGAAAGCCGGCCCATCCTCTTCGCGGTAGGATCGCCCAGCCGGTTCGCCATTAAGGCGTGACTGAACTCATGGACGGTTATCGCGATGAGCAGAGAGAACCCGACTATTACTACCAGCAAAAAGAATGCTGCCGGGTCTGACCTCAGCAGCCCCAGATTCCAGAGGAGCATAGCCCTTCCTTTTTTGAGTTATTATAGCATAGTTTGACACTTGTTTTGGGAATGAAAAACCTCTATGGTGCGGTTTCATGCGTTCCCGCGACGTATGGCAGGTGCGGTTTTCAATTAAGCATGGCGCGAGCGCAATAGATGTGACGTGTATATGCGGGATAAATTTGGTTAGTGCGAAGCTACGGGTCGCTTTTTAAATGGGGGCGGTCTGTTGCTTTATATATGTGACATTTAAATACTGCTTTACATGTCACGGTTTTGGAGCACAGCCAGCGGATGCCATATCAATTATTTGTTTATGGGGGAGGGACAGAACTCTCTACCATGACCATCTTACCCGCGCCCAGGTCAATCGCGATTTGCAAGGATATTATTATACCTTGTTCAGGGGCTGATATAATGACACCTGGATACCAATAGGCGTATGGGGATACCCAACAAGGTATTCCATCGTCCATAATCGTGTATTCCAGCACCCATAATGTGCTCCATTTACCGTCACGCCAATCAACAGCAAACCAATAGACAGGTGATACTTGGTAGTCTATTCGGCCGTGTAGCCAATCAGATGCTTCGGGACTGTTCACAGCTATCTGTGCAACCCTGGCCTTCTCATCCTCTGTCAAAGCTCTTGGCTGTTGCCAACCTCCAATTCCACCAGGTGGCGGTGAGCCCTTGTCAAAAGTGGGGCATGAGCCAGGCGATGATATAGGCTCAGGCGTGGATATAGGCGTAGGTGATGATATTGGTGTAGATGATGATATTGGCGTAGGTGATGATATTGGCGTAGGTGTAGTGACTACATTATTCTTACTGCATCCGCTCAATAACAAAGCTAATGCGACCAATAATATACCTGCTACCAATACTTGCTTTCCCATCTTATGTAATCCTGGTTAATACTCTACCATCATTACCACACATATATTCATCTTGCGCTATTATACATTTCGCGTTAGAATGTCGCAAGAAAG
>JBBIRL010000012.1:0-6139 GCA_037441825.1 Dehalococcoidia bacterium
ATGCGCTCTTCGAATGCCTTACCACCAGGCTCACCCTGGAAGGTTTTGAGTTTGAAGCTGAAAAGACTGGCAACAGGGGCGGTTTCAAGATAGTCATAAGTGGATGCCCCTGGCACAATCTGATGATTAAATCGGGCAGAGAAAGGCTTTCGGGTAGAGTCGGCACTCTCATTTGCAATACGGAGAATTCCGTATGGGCCACCGAGTTCGGTGAAAACATAAAATTCGAGCTGAAGGATCGAATCTGCCGAGGCTCTCAATCCTGTATATTGCACTTCCACTCCGCTTAAAGCTTCGTTGGGTCGCATCAGGGTAACTCGACTGGGGTAAGCCCCTCGGCCTATATCACTGCGTAAGAGTCATTACTATTGCCCCTGAAGACTACCCGAAAAGGGATTGCTAAACCACGGTCCCCTCGCGATATACTGAAACCAAAAGAGCGAGTCGCGAAGAGGAATCGAGGGAAAGTAAAGGGGGGACTATGACTACTCAGAAGTTAGGATGGAGCGGAATTATTCTGTCCGCAATAGGGATAGTGCTGGTGATTGTGGGCATACTGTGGATAACGGTCATCTTCCCCGCGCTGGCGCAGATACCTACGAGTTACGAGCGCACATATTATTTCGATGGCAATTTTACAGTATTGAACCCTGCTACCCAGTCGATGGATACCTTTCCCGTAGAGGAGGCGCTGGCCCAGAAAGCCAATGGCACCAAGGATGGAGCCATGCTTATCCACGAAAAGCGTACCATTATCAATGCCGCTACTCAGGCCGACCTTTCGTCTGTATACGGTGATGAGAACACCATGGCGATAGAAAGAAAGACCCTCAAGTTCGTGCCGACCATCGATGAGCGCGGTCGGACCGGCTACTGGGCGCCTCCGATGGGGCTGAGCCCGGCGAGTAGTTTCGCAATCTATATTGATAGCGTGAATGAGCCGCTGACAGCCAGCTATGTTAAGTCTGAGGTATTTCAAGGTCTTAAGGTTCTTGTTTTTCAGATGAGTGCGAGCGATGTATCGTTAGGCACAAATCCTCAAAATGGCTTAGCGATGTATTCGAGCACTACGGTTAGTCTCACGATAGAACCAAAGACCGGGACTGTCGTTGACCAGATTGCCGTAGCTACCACGAGCATGGATATGGGAGGCAATAAGGTGCCTGTCCTGGTGGCTAATGTAGGATGGACCGGTGCAACAGTTTCGGATATGGTGAAAGTTGCTAAGGATGGACTGGGTATGCTTTTCTGGTTCCAAAGTCTTCTCCCCTGGCTGTTAGTAGGGATTGGCGCTGTCCTGCTTATCATCGGTGTGGTGTTAATGATTCGAAAGCAGAGAACTATGGCTTGATGAACTGCTGGGTGGGGTGTGGTGAGAGGTTAGACAAGGGGCTTAAGCCCCTTGTCTATTTATAATCAAAAGAGTTCCTTGATATCTTCCTCAGCCTTCTTTTTGAGTTCCGTTGCGTCCCGGAAGCCGAACTCTCTATAGGACTCCGCTGAGCCGTATTCTCTGGTCTTGACCACCACTGGCATAGGCAGCGCATGGCCGAAGATGAGCGCCTGCTGCTTCGCCTCCAGCTTGGCCAGCACCGTCTTGAGCTCGGTTTTGCCTGAGACACCCATGAGCACGCTGTCTATATCCTTCTCGTTGTCCAGAAGATAGGCGACCTTGGTGCCGAGCTGGGACATCACCTCGTCGTCTATGCCGCTGGGGCGCTGGTCTATGACCAGCAGGGTGACGTTGTATTTCCTCATCTCACGGGCTATGGCGCCGAATATGGTCTGTCCCGACACATCGGGATTAAGGAACTTGTGGGCCTCTTCGATGGTTATCACCAGCGGGTAAGGCTCGGCCTTCTTCTCGCCCATGGCGGCTTCCTTGCGCTCCCGGTACTTTTCGTAAATGCGGCGGGTGAGGATATTGGCCACCAGCACGTAGGCGGTAACATCGGTGTATCTGCCGAACTCGAGCACCACGTTCATGCCGCGGTCGAGATATTCTAAGATTCGCTGCACCGAGTTCTCCCGGGCGTGTGATACCAGGAAGGGAAGCCTCCTCAATCTCTCCAGGCCGCGGCGCAGGTTGCGATAGCTGCTCTCGTGTATGCTCAGCCTGTCCAGCAGGTCTTTGGTCTCCTCTCCCCCGCCCAGGTTGAAAAAGCCTTCCAGCCAGCGCTGCTCGCCGGAGTTGCGTGCCAGTTGATATACCGCCTCAATAGCCGGCTGGGTCAAGTTCAGCGTATCCTTGAGCAGCTCGATGTCCTCGGGCTCTATCTCATCGTAGCCTATCTCCACGATACAGTCGGTTTTCACTTGACGGCGCCGCGCGCTCTCCTCGTCAAGGGCGAACACAGCTATCTGCGAGGGGAATAGCTGCTTGAGCCCTTTTACGCTTCGCCCCCCCTCGCTGGTGCCCTCCCAGCCGTACTCGTTGTGCATGTCGAAAATCAGGTTGGCGGCTGCCTTCTTCTGCACCATGCCGATGAGTAACAGCCTGGTGAAGAAGGTCTTGCCAGTGCCGCTCTTGCCGAAGACGCCGTTGGAGCGCTTCACGAACTCGGGTATGTTGAGGCAGACCCTGGTCTCCATATCCAGAGGTGTTCCCACATAGAAATGCTTTTCGTCTTCCTCGCCGAACACCGTCTCCACATCCTGCTCCGATGCCTCCCGCACCACGGAGAAATGTGCGGGCACGGTCTTCACCGGCTGCGGCCCTTCGAGAATGCTCACGGCATCACTGCTGATGGTGAGCATGGGCACTACATGGATGCTGCCGTAGGTGCTGGTGCCGGCGATGACCTCGGCGATGAAGGGGTCGGAGACGTCGGGCGGTGTTATGGCAAGCTGCGGGTTAGTGGCTCCCAGGGTGACATCGGTGATCATGCCGAAGAAACGGCTCTTCTGGCCTTCGATGACCACATAGCGTCCCACCGCCATCTCCTCGATCGGGGTAGCGCTATCCAGCTTGACCTCCATGCCCCTGGTCAGCGAGCCGCCGACCACTATGCCCAGACGGTTTCCCCGAGGCGTTGCTTCGTTCACAGTCTAATCCTCCTCAGGATAGCGTTGAGCCGGTTGAGCTCGCCGCCGAGCAGGATAGCAAGCTCCTTGCCTGACCTGACCAGGAAGGCTCGCTGGTCTTCGTGGGCACAGCTTGCCTGACGCAGGCAGGCTGAGACTATCTCGTCCACCGCCTCCGCCCTGGTGCCGAGCAATATGGGCAGGAAATCGAGCGACTGGGTGAATCGGCATACCTCGTCCTGTTCGCAGAGGTAGACGAAGCTGTGGACGCGGGGCGGGCGGGGCGGCAGATATTGATGAAGCTCGTCCCCCTGGCCGTGTCCGATGACCAGGGTATCGAAGGTGGTGCGCAGCAGCTTGGAGAGTTGCGGATGTTGACGATAAATATTCTCTTCTGTCGCTTCCTCCCTGCCCCTAGCGATGGGACGGCGGTTTGGCTCTATGCTCTCCGTAGCGGCATTGCACACCACGCCGTAAATCTGCACATCGCCGTCGCTGGTCTTGACCAGGCTGCCCAGCGGCGGAGGGGAGTGCAGTTCATAGCATTCCGCCACAAACTGGCCTGTGCTGGCCTCGATAACCTCGCCTATTTTGTCTGATTTAGATTCTGGCACTGCTTTCCTCATTCATAGGCCTTACTGCGATGTCTCACCGCTATAATATCGACGATTTTCTCTTTGGGATAAATTGAGTAGATAACGCGATAATCTCCAACACGGATTCTCCAGAGGTTTTCCTCACCCTGTAATTTACGACAGCCCCTTGGAATTGGATCCTTAGCAAGAGCCTCGATCTTTGAGAGAATTCTCCTGATGTTAGAGGTATTAAGCGCCTCAAGCTCTTTACGGGCAGACCGCGCAAAGGTAATAGTGTTAACAGCCACTAGAGCTTTCCCTGTTTCTTGAGCAATTTCTTGACCGTGTCGAGGGATTCTCTCGGTTCCTCGGCCCGTGCATGTGCTATGAGGCTATCGTAGAAATCCTCCCAGATCTCCCCGTGCTTTTTGAGATCAATCAACACGGCGGTTTTTTCCCCCTCATCATTCGTAAGGAATTGAATACCCTTCATCGTAACCCTCCATATCCTATATCATACATTATTTTAGATTTTATCCTGCCATTGTATTTCGATTAGGATTATTTTCGTCCATATCCCATTTTACAGGGTTGTCAAGGACGTATTGGCGGATGTCGTTCAAATCGGTTTCGTTACGGATGACATGTTCATAGTAATTGCGCTGCCAGGCAAAATAATGGTGCCCCGCATGGTGGCAACAAGTCGTTACAGCAGCCTTAAATGTGCGCACAATTATTGCTAGTGTATTTCGATGTGGTGAGATGGTGGAATGATGGTTGGCAGTTTTACGGGTTGTAGGGGCGTTCAATTGAACGCCCCTACATTGTTCTATGACCACGATTATATGTAAATGATTAGGCATGATAACCCATTCATCCAATTGGACATTTGGGAAATGGGCGGGGATTTCCAGCAAACATTGTTCTCCAATGGTACGAATAGCAGCATTCTCGAATAGTAACGCTTTGTTCTGCGTGCAAATCGTCACGAAATACGCACCCTCTTGCGAATAATCGTAATCTTTCAGGCGGATGGAGCGGCGCTGGCGCTGTTTTGTATCAGGTGTCAATTGTGACCTCAAATCCACCTTGTTTTTTTGCTGCGGCTTTTGGCGGAGGTGGTAGTGGACAAATGCTTTTCGGAAAGGGCCAGCTCTATTAAATACTGGAATTGCTCGCGGTCGGCGCCGGTTACCACCGCCTGCTCGTGTGACTCGCTGAGGGCCACCGGGTAGCCCTGACCCCGGCGGCACTGGTCTAATGTCAAAGTTTGAACTAAATCAACCAGCCCCCGTTCCTCCACCCACCGCGGGAACTCCACCCGCGCTATCTCCTCATCCCCGCGAAGGTAGAAGAAACGCACCTCTTGGTCTCCATAGTGCTTCTGCACCACCGAGGAACGGCTGACGAAGGTCGCCGACCTCTCCCCGGGCTCGATGATTCTGGAAAAGATGGAGCTATCCTGTACACCGGCAACCGCCTCGCACTCCCTTTTCGAGGAGGGCACGCTGCGGGGACAGTTGCGGTCGCAGTCGGGTGGGTCATAAGGGCAGATAGCCACCCTGAGCGCATTCACCACCTCGGTGCTGCGAGGGAAGCTGATGTAGCTTGCCAGCGCCAGCTTCTTTTTGGGGCTAATCTCTTTGATTCTGTTAAGGGCCTGAAGGAACCCGTTCTCCAGCAGTTCCTTCTTCACATAGTCTGGATAAGCCTGTCCAGCCAGTCCCCACATGATGAGCGAGCCATCGAGTAGAGCCAGCGTGGGCAGGTCAGGCGGAAGCTCCTCGCATAGCTCTGCCAGGGCCTGGCACTCTGCGACGGCGCGCTTTATCCCCAGAAGCTCCCTCTCCAGAGACTGCTCGCCTCTGCCCAGAGGGTCTACTATGGTCAAGTCCTGTTCGCTGGCATAAAGGGCAGGCTGACTGCGAAGTGCAGCGTCAGGATTCTGCCCATAGCGCAGTACCACGCTGCCGATGTTTATCAGGCAGCATCTCGCTGCGCTGTGCCGGTCGACATCTATATGGGAGCCGTCTACGGCGATAACGGCGAAGTCGGATGGGCAGGGGACAGGCTTGTGGTGCCCTGTAAGTTCATTAGTAATCCCTGCCACGAGCCAGGTGGTCTTGCTGCTCTCGACTCTCTTTCTCAGTGAGTCAAGGTCGCCTGACTTGAGGCGGAGTATCTCCAGGGCGTGGCTGAGGCGGCCTTCCTTCTCCTTCTGCTCCGCCTTGAGGCTTGCCGCCATGCCTTCGATTTGGGCTGCTACCTGGTTAAGGTCAAGTGACATCTTTTCATCTCTAACGGCGAGTATAGCATTTTGTAGGGGCGGGTTTCAAACCTGCCCTTGTCCCGGACAACGAAGACCCCCCTGACTATTTTCTCTTTTTAGTTCTTTTACATTTGTGTTATAATTTATTGTCAAATGGGTGCGAAGATGCCGAAAATATCTCGAAGCTTAATTATCTGGCTTATCGTCCTGGCGGTGGTGATAGCTGTATTCTTCACCCTGATCTCGCCAGGGACTAAGAGTGTGTCTGTAC
>JBBIRL010000012.1:6239-17582 GCA_037441825.1 Dehalococcoidia bacterium
CCTGCCCTTGATACTCTTCGGTGCGCTCATCATATTTATGCTGCGTCAGGCGCAGGGAGGCTCAAACCAGGCCATGTCCTTCGGCAGGAGCCGGGCGAGGATGGTCAGCGGGGATAAGCCCACCGTCACCTTCGGCGATGTAGCTGGTGTGGATGAGGCGAAGCAGGAGCTGCAGGAGATAGTAGAGTTCCTTAAATTTCCAGAAAAGTTTATTGCCCTGGGCGCACGTATACCGCGAGGGGTTTTGCTTGTTGGCCCTCCGGGCACGGGCAAGACTCTGCTGGCTCGGGCAGTTGCCGGGGAGGCGGGGGTTCCCTTCTTCTCCATCAGCGGCAGCGAGTTCGTTGAGATGTTCGTCGGTGTAGGCGCTTCCCGTGTGCGCGACCTCTTCGATCAAGCCAAGCGCAATGCGCCCTGCATTATCTTCGTGGATGAAATAGACGCTGTGGGCCGCCACCGCGGCTCCGGGTTGGGTGGTGGACATGATGAGAGAGAGCAGACGCTCAACCAGATACTGGTTGAGATGGACGGTTTCGATTCCAGCACCAAGGTCATCGTCATCTCGGCTACTAACCGCCCCGATATCCTCGACCCGGCGCTACTGCGCCCTGGCAGGTTCGATCGCAGAGTGATTCTGGATCAACCCGATATCAACGGTCGTAAGGCTATCCTTCAGGTTCATATCAAGGGTAAGCCGCTGGATTCAACAGTTGACCTGGAGGTCATTGCCAAGCAGACGCCTGGTTTCAGCGGCGCCGACCTGGCCAACTTGGTCAACGAGGCTGCTATCCTGGCGGCGAGGCGCAATAAGAAGAAGATCGGCCTGAGCGACCTGGAGGAATCTATAGACCGCGTCCTGCTGGGGCCCGAGCGAAGGAGCCGCGTCATCAGCCAGAAGGAGAAGGAGATCATCGCCTACCATGAGGCGGGGCATGCCCTGGTAGCCCGCAATCTGCCTAACGCTGACCCGGTGCACAAGATATCCGTAGTGGCACGGGGTATGGCGGGCGGCTATACCAAACAGCTCCCCACCGAGGACCGCCGTCTGCGCTCTATAAGCCAGTTGCGAGACATCCTTACCACCCTTATGGGTGGGCGGGTTGCAGAGGAGCTTATCTTCGGGAAAACAGAGGTAACCACAGGAGCGTACAGCGACCTGGAGCAGGCCACTGATATCGCCCGAGAGATGGTAAAACGGTACGCCATGAGCGATGAGCCCAAGTATGAAGAGATGGCCATTAGCGCCGTTATAGCGGAGATTCTGGCTCATAATATCAAGTCTATTGAAGTCTATGGTGATGATATGCTGGTTCGAACTAAGGATGGTCGGACATTCCAGTCTCGCAAGGAATCAGATTTCAGCCTGGTAGAATTCTTGCGGCAACAGGGCGTTAATACAGATACTGATGGGGTTCAGGTCATTGTGAAAGACTCAACCAGCCTGGGTGGTCTGGGGCCGCGCACCTTCGGCCGCAGGGAGGAGCTGGTCTTTCTGGGCAGGATGGTGGATGAGCAGAAGGACTACGGCGACAAGGTGGCTGACTCTATTGACGCTGAGATCAAGTCACTCATCGACCGCGCTTATGCTGAGGCAAAGGATATCCTGAGCAAGAATAAGGCCAAGCTGGTTCAGATCGCTCAGCGCTTGATCTCTGAAGAGACGCTTGAGGGGGAGAAACTCGAGGCGCTGTTTAAGGAGCTTGTGCCCTCCTCTACTCCGGCGGCTGGTTTAACTGAGGACACACAAAAGCCTGACACAGCAAAGGGAGATTCAAGTGCAAAGCTGCTGTAAATCAGGCTAATTCAGTTGGCGTTAATTCGCAGGGGGCGGTTCGCGAACCGCCTCTACATTTTTTGAATTCGTTTAGGTTTTATCTTACCCGTTCTCTTCGTGTTCTTCCCGCTCCCAGATCGGCCTGGTGAAGTGTTGCAGGTACTCCCTTCTTACCTCGTCACCTATCTGCCTGAGTTGTTTCTCTGTGCCCTCGGCAAACTCTTTGAGCTCAGCCATGTCTATGTTTACCTGAAGGAGCCTGGTCAGCACCCCGAGCACAGCCTGAGAAGACCGCGGGTTCGCCAGCTTGGCAGCGTATTTCACAGTCTCGCCCAGCAGGCAGATTCCCTCAATATCCCTTTCCTTGGCTGCGCCCAGTAATAAGCCGTTCAATCCGGCTACATAGAAGTCACCTGCCAGCACTACATCGTGCTTCTTTAACTCATCGAGTAGCTCGGGCGAGGTGGCTGCCCCCAGAACCCTCGGTTCATCGGGATGGTGTTCAGTTATGGCGGCGGCCAGGGTATATACCCTGCTCACCCCGAAACTCTCCGCCACATCCAATACTCTGCCTACATATTCATAGGCTCCGAAAGAGGGCTGCGCCTCGGATAGAAAAATTATCAGGTCTTTCCCTTTGCCCCGGCTGCTCCAGTAGTAAAAAGTGCTCTGGGGGAACTCCGGCATCTCTATCAAGTTGTCCTTGATGAAAACGCCGCCCAGGTCGAAGAAGCCCAGTGGGTCCAGCTCTCCGAGCACCCTTGCCTTCAGCTTATCCTTCAGGTATGTGGCTGCGATCAGTGCTACATTGCCTACGCCGGGCCAGGCGGCAACCAGCGAGGGGTTAACCAGCTTGGGCGTGCGCACTCTCTTAACTCTTTTCTCCAATTGTGTCCTCCCCTAGAATCCTTAACTATATCAGCCATTACTTGCCGATGCAGAAGCGGCTGAAGATGGTATCGAGAAGCTCATCGGTAACCATCTCCCCGGTTATCTCACCCAGCGCATTCAGGGCAGCGGTGAGGTCGATGGTGACGAAGTCGTCAGGCAGCTTCTCTTCGATAGCAGTCCTGGCATGTGCCAGGTGCCTTTCTGCCCGTTGCAGCGCTTCCTTGTGACGGGGGTTGGTCACCAGCAGGGCATCCGAGGTCACTATCTTGCCCCCCAGCACAGAGTTCACCATTGCGTTCTCCAACTCCTCGATCCCCTCGCCGGTCAGCGCCGAGGTCGAGACCTGCAGCCAGGGCAGTTCATCCAGCTCGGCCTGACGCGGCAGGTCGCACTTGTTGGCCACCACCAGCACTGTCTTTTCGGCGAGAAAATCTATCAGTTCTTTATCCGAGTTGGCCAGCGGCTCACTGGCATCTATGACAAATAACACGAAGTCGGCCTGCTCAATGGCTTTCCGGCTCCGTTCCACGGCCAGCGCCTCCACCACATTAACGCTTTTCATAATACCAGCAGTGTCAATAAGGATGAAAGCCACCCCCCTTAGATTCATCATCTCTTCCAGGGTATCGCGGGTGGTGCCGGGGATGGGGGTAACGATGGCGCGGCTCTGGCGCAGCAGGCGGTTCAGCAGGCTCGATTTCCCCACGTTGGGACGTCCCACGATGGCAGTCCTCACCCCGTGTCTGTAGACCATGCCGGCATCGGCATTGGCGATGAGTTTTTGCAGGGTTGCCTGCGCTTTCTCCAATGGCTCTTCTACATCCTGCTCCTCGACCTCATCCTCAGGGAAATCTATGCGGGCAGTGAGATAAGCTAGTACGTCCATTAAGCTGCGGCGCACCTTTTTGATAGGCTCCGATAGCTTGCCGCCCAGCCCTTGCACTGCCAGTCGCAGGCTGGCCTGGGTTTTTGATTGAATTACATCAAGCACCGATTCCGCTTGCGCCAAATCTATCCTGCCGCTGAGGAAAGCCCTCAGGGTGAACTCGCCGGGGTTTGCCACCCTGGCTCCGCAGCGCAGGGCCAGCCCCAAAATACGCTGCAATGGGAGAGGTCCCCCATGGCAGTCTATCTCGACAATATCCTCCCTGGTATAAGTGTGAGGTGCTTTCATATAAGCTGCCAGCACCTCATCGATGACCTCGCTGGTTTCGGGGTCAACGATATGTCCATAGACCAGGCGGCGGTTCTGAAGCTGTCTGTCGAAAAACCCTTGGACAATGGGCAAGGCATCCTTCCCGCTCAGCCTCACGATGCCGATGCCGCCCTCGCCGAGGGGGGTGGATATGGCAGCGATAGTATCCTGATACATGGCTATCTTTAAGATGATACATCTTCCGCTTCGGGTGGGCAAGAAAAGGGCCAGGTTGTAGGGTGCGACCCGCCCAGGGCGGGTCGCACCCTACTTGACGGGCAAAGCCAGAGCATGGTATCATAAGGCGATATCAGTAAATGATAACATGAATGGCGAAATGTTTCAGGACTTCTTTCTGGGTTTTGTGAAGATTCATATCCTCTATCACGCCTCGAAGGAGCCTATCTACGGCGTCGAGATATTAGAGGAATTGGCCCGGCACGGCTATCGGCTCAGCCCCGGCACGCTCTACCCCACGCTGCACCGCCTGGAGAGAGAAGGCTACCTTTTTGTGGAGAAGCGGGTAATTGAGGGCAAGGTGCGCAAATACTACACTGCCACGGAGCAGGGGCTGGCTGTGCTCGGCGAGTCAAGAAAGAAAATCGCTGAACTGGTGGATGAGGTATTACCGGATAAATAGGTCATGGAACAAGAAGGCGAAAAGAAGGTTTTAGGGGTCAGCCGCAATGTCTTCTTCCTGGGCTGGGTGAGCTTACTCACCGATATGTCCAGCGAGATGATTTTCAATGTGTTACCCCTGTTCCTGCTGAACGTGCTCAAGGTGGGCACTCCTATCATAGGTCTCATTGAGGGCATCGCTGAGGGCACTGCCAGCCTGTTCAAGCTGGTCAGCGGCTGGCTCAGTGACCGACTGGGGCAGAGGAAAAACCTCACTGTCTTCGGATACAGCCTCTCGACGCTGTCGAAGCCATTTCTCTATATCGCCAGCAGTTGGGCTGTAGTGCTGGCAGTGCGCTTCAGCGACCGTGTGGGGAAGGGTATTCGCTCCGCGCCCCGGGATGCCCTGGTCGCCGACTCTACCGCAGATAATCAGAGGGGCAGGAGCTTCGGCTTCCATCGGGGTATGGATACCGCGGGCGCAGTCCTCGGCGTCGCTCTGGCTGCCTTGATCGTTTACCTTGTAGAGCGAGGTGGACTCGAGCTGACCCTGCATGCCTTCCGGGCGCTGGTGCTATCGGGAATTGGACCCGCTGTGCTGGCTGTGCTCATACTTCTGTTCTTCGTCAGAGAGAAGAAAAAAGGCGCTCAGCGGAAGCTTGGCGAATTCATGGCAGTGCAACCGAAATGTGAAAGTCCTGCCAAGATAGCGCTCGACGGGCGCTTCAAGCTGTTTCTGGTGATGATGGTGCTGTTCACGCTGGGGAACTCCAGCGATGCCTTCCTCATCCTGCGCGCTCAGAACCTGGGCTTCTAGGTGTTCTGGGTGCTTGTCCTGTTCGTAGCTTTCAATCTGGTTTATGCCCTGGCTGCGATGCCTGCGGGGGTGATTTCGGACAGGCTGGGCAGGAAGCGCGTGATCGTAGCGGGCTGGACAATCTATGCGCTGTCCTATCTGGGCCTCGGCCTGGCTTCGGCAAAGTGGCAGGTATGGCTGCTGTTCGCTCTCTATGGGCTTTATTATGGCATATCTGAGGGGGTAACCCGGGCTCTTGTCAGCGACCTGGTGCCTGAAAAGAAGAGGGGCACCGCCTACGGGTGGTATCACGCTGCCGTGGGCATCTCCCTGCTTCCCGCCAGCGTAATCGCAGGCTTGCTGTGGCAGTTCGTTAGTCCCGCAGCGACGTTCTATTTCGGGGCGGGGATGGCTGGGGTGGCGATGCTGGGGCTTTGGCTATTCATTAAAGAGCGGTAGGGCGGGTTAAGAGGGTTGCGGTTAGCCTGAAAATAGGTTACTATCTTCCAAAAGAATGCCGGGGAAGAGGTGTTTATGGAAGATAGAGTGGCGATATTTATAGACGGCAGCAATCTTTATCATGCCCTGCGCGCCAATTTCGGGCGCTACGACCTGAACTTTGCCGAGTTCACTAAAAGGCTCTGCGGGCCGAGGCGCATGTTCAGAACCTATTATTACAACGTCCTGCAAGACCCTACCCAGCGGGCCGAAGGACATCGCGAGCAGCAGGAATTCCTCAGCACCCTTCGCGAGACGCCATATCTGGAGATTAGGCTGGGGGGCACCAAGCTGGCTTCGGGCGGCGTCCCTGTGGAGAAGGGGATAGACGTCATGCTGGTTACAGACCTGCTGCATTTCGCCTGGAACAACCTCTACGATGTGGCAGTGCTGGTGAGCGGTGATTCGGACTTCGCCTACGCCCTGCAGGCGATTAAGAACATGGGCAAACACGTCGAGGTAGCCTACTTCGAAAGCAATATTTCCAAAGACCTTCTGGCTGTAGCCGATAATAAACATCTTCTGGACCGAAACTTCTTCAAGGACCTATGGGCGCGCAGCAAACGTCCTCCTTACAGGCGCAAACCGAAGAGGCTGGGAGTGATATTGCCCAGGGTCGGCAATCCTGAGATAGTAAATATACCACCGTTGAATCATTGACTATGGCGAGTTATCCGATGGCAGGGGCACGGTGTACCGTGCCCCAATTCATTTTTAGGGGATTATAGAGGTGCAGTCCGCCACAGGCGGATGCCGGGGGTTGATTTCCCCAGGCACGGTTGGAGCAGGTGCTCCAACCTACCCAGTGGACAAAGGGCTTAAGCCCCTTGTTTGTTTGAATGCTCGCTCAAATTGACAAAGAATCTGCTTTCGGGGTATCATGCCCTCAGGTTTTTTGAATTAGCGCAAGGAGGGAAAACAGGTGTCCGAAAAGACTGTGCTGATTGAAAAGAAGGACATGATAGCTACCATCACCCTGAACCGCCCTGACTCTAATAACGCCTTCGATTTCCCTATGATGGAGGCGATTGACAACGCCATCAACGACGTGGCTGCGGATAAGAGCATCAGGGCTGTCATCATAACCGGTGCCGGCAAGGCTTTCTGTGCCGGCGGGGATGTCAGCTACCTGGGCACCCTGGTCGAGGGCAGGTCGGAGTTCGCCAGGACGGTCATCGGCGATGTGGTCAAAAGGGTAGGGCATATGCCCACAGTGGTACTCAAGATTCGCAACATGACGAAGCCGGTTATCGCTGCGGTCAACGGCATAGCGGCGGGCGGCGGCATGGGGCTGGCTCTGGCCTGCGATATGAGGATTGTCTCGGAGAAGGCACGCTTCAGCACCATATTCATCAAGAGGGGCGTGATACCCGACTGCGCTGCCAGCTACAACTTGCCCCGGCTCATCGGCATGGCCAGGGCATGCGAGCTGGTGCTTACCGGGAAGATAATCAATGCCCAGGAAGCGGAGCGCATAGGGCTGGTGAACAAGGTCGTCCCCCACGACGATCTGATGAAAGCGACCAGGGAACTGGCGGCGGAGATAGCCAAGAACCCGCCTCTGGCGGTGGGGTTAGCCAAGGCAGCACTCTACAGAGGAATGCTCGACCCCGATATCGGCGCTCATATGGACTACGAGAACTACACCCAGAACGCGCTCATGGGCACCAAGGACTTCAAGGAAGGGATTGACTCCTTCATGGAGAAGCGTGAGCCTGTGTTCAAAGGAGAGTAAAGGGCATTGGGTAGCCTGGAGCATCCGCTCCAGGCAGGCACGGTTGGAGCGGATGCTCCAGGCTACCCATTAATCGGCATCCAATACACATGAAAGGGGCTTCAATTGGCGTACAAAACCGTTATCTATGAAAAAGAGGGCGGGGTGGCGGTGATGACCCTGAACCGCCCCGAGGTCAAGAATGCCTTCGATGCTAAGATGCAGGCGGAGATGGATGCTGTGCTCACCAGGGTGGCCAAGGACCGCACCGCCAGGGTGCTCATCATCACCGGCGCGGGCAAGGCATTCTGCACCGGCGCCGATGTGGCCTACCTGATGTCGCTGGGCGAGACGCACAAGCTCCATCAGACGACCATGGAGGAGATGATGCGCAACGACGGCAACATACTGACCACCGTGCTCAAGATAAGGAATCTGCCCAAGCCGGTTATCGCTGCGGTGAACGGCACAGCCGCGGGGGGCGGCCTGGCACTGGCCCTGGCCTGCGATATCAGGATTGCTTCCGAGACAGCCCGTTTCAACATGATTTTCACCAAGAGAGGAGTCATACCTGAGTCAGGTTCGACCATGACCCTGCCCCGTCTCATCGGAACGGCCCGAGCCCTGGAGATGGTGTTCACGGCTGATGCCATCGATGGCAGGGAGGCGGAGCGCATAGGCATGGTGAACAAGGCAGTCTCCGCCGACCGCTTGATGACTGCAGCTAAGGAGATGGCGGCTAAGATATCCCAGAACTCACCCATAGCGCTGGGTTTCGCCAAGGCGGCAATCTACAAGGGTGTCAACGAGACCGACATCGCGGCTCAGATGGACTATGAGGCATACGTCGAGAGCGTCTTGTTCAACACCGAGGACTTCCAGGAGGGCATCAAGTCGTTCATGGAAGGAAGACCAGCCAGATTCAAAGGCAAGTAGATGAACTCTTAATCCCCCCTTTTCTAAAGGGGGTGAAGGGGGATTACGGGTAGCCCGGAGCATCTGCTCTGGGCATGGTTGGAGCAGGTGCTCCAACCTACCCATAAGACGAGGAGGCAACCGATGGCTGTCGATGGGCTGCTCTTCAAAGTAGAGGATGGAATCGCCACCATAACCTTCAACCGCCCCGAGAAGCTGAATGCGGTCACCGAGGCGATGAGGACAGAGGTGCACCGTCTCGCAACTCAGCTTCGCACAGATGATGCGGTGAAGGTGCTGGTCTTCACCGGCGCCGACGAGGCGTTCAGCACCGGGGCAGATGCCAGTGAGCTGACCGCCGACTACAGCGGGCCCATAGAGCCTTATATCCTGAAGAGGCCTCTGGGCTGGTGGACATTGCCGGTGCGCTATTTCCCCAAGCCGACCATCGCTGCCATACCCGGCGTTATCGCCGGAGTGACCTTCTCCCTGGCCCTGGCCTGCGATATCAGGATAGCCTCGGAGAAAGCACGCTTCAGCATGGTGTTTGTCAAGAGAGGGCTTTGTCCCGACGGTGGCGCAACCTATTACCTGCCCCGCATGGTGGGTACCTCCAAGGCGCTGGAGCTGATGTGGATGGGCGAGACCTTCGATGCCAGGGAGGCGGAGAAGCTGGGGCTGGTGAGCAAGGTTGTGCCTCACAACGACCTGATGAAAGTCACGAGAGAGTTGGCGCTGAAGATAGCCAAGGGGCCGTCGGTGGCTATAGAGTTGATCAAGAAGGGTGTGTATAAGGGCGCTGTGGGTGACCTGGAGGCGTCGCTGGATTTCGAGACGCTGGCACAGCGCATCTGCTTCCAGACCGAGGATTTCAAAGAAGGCATGACCTCGTTTCTGGAGAAGAGGAAGCCGGAGTTCAAGGGAAGATAATAAGAATTATGAACAAATTCCTCTCCCTTGACGGGAGAGGCTAGGTGAGGGTGAGACGTAGGGGCACGGCATGCCGTGCCCCTACGCTAGTATATAGGCGTGTGGCTGGTAATGACAGGTGTAGGGCGGCGAACGGATTTTGTAGGGGCGACCGGCCGGTCGCCCCTACTCATTGTCTTCTTCAGGTAGTTTATCTTGAGATAGCCCCGCTCTTATGGCCTGGGACAGTGAGCTTGCGGCGATGAGTTTCATCTCGTGGGGCAGCTTCTGGCTGCTCTGCGGCGGGGGGATGAGGCAGGAGGTGAAGCCGAGCTTGGCTGCCTCGGCCAGCCGCTTCTCCAGTTGAGACATTGCCCTGAGTTCGCCGCTGAGACCTATCTCGCCGATTGCCACCAGGTTGGGTTTAACTACTGCGTTTTTGAAGCTCGACGCGATGGCCAGGGCGATGCCCAGATCAGCCGCCGGCTCGTTGACCTTGAGCCCGCCTACCACGTTCGTGATGATGTCCTGGGTCCCTAAAGATAGCCTCGCCCTCTTGGTGAGGACGGCAGCTATCATGAGCAGACGGTTGTAGTCCACGCCGTTGGCGTTGCGGCGGGGCAAGCCGAAAGCGGTAGGACTGGTGAGCGCCTGAATCTCCACCAGCAGGGGACGCGTGCCTTCGATGGTGGGCACTATCACCGAGCCTACTGCCCCCTCGGAGCGCTGCGAGAGGAAGACCAGGGAGGGATTAGCCACCTCGACCATTCCGCGGTCCCTCATCTCAAACACGCCCACTTCGTCGGTGGAGCCGAAGCGGTTCTTGGCCCCGCGCAGCAGCCGGTACGAGCTGTAGCGTTCCCCTTCGAGATAGAGGACGACATCAACGATATGCTCCAGGGTATTGGGGCCTGCTATCGAGCCGTCCTTGGTGACATGCCCCACTATGAAGATGGGGATGTTGCTGGATTTAGCCCAGCGCATCAGCCTCTGGGTGCACTCGCGCACCTGTCCCACGCTGCCCGCCGCCGAGGAAAGGTCGCTGGAGTGTACTGTTTGAATCGAATCTATTATCACCAGTCGCGGCGAGATTTCCTGTCCCCTCTCGATGATGCTCTGCAGGTCGGTCTCGGGCAGCAGGAACAGCCCCTCACCGCGCAGCCCTAATCTGTCTGCCCTCAGCTTTATCTGGTGCGCCGACTCCTCGCCGGAGACGTACAGCACCTTGCCCACGCTTTCGGCAATCATACCGGCTACCTCGAGGAGCAGCGTTGACTTGCCGATGCCGGGGTCGCCGCCGATGAGCACCATGGAGCCGGGGACGATGCCGCCGCCCAGCACGCGGTTGAACTCGGCCAGGGGCAGGGTAAGACGGGGCACAGAGTTAGTGGGCAGCCGGGACAGCTCTTGAGCTTGAGTGGTTGAGGTCGGTGAAGTCGCTTTTGTTGTGGGACTGACCAGGGTTTCGACGTACGTGTTCCACTCATTGCAGTCGGGACAGCGCCCCAGCCATTTGGGGCTCTCATTGCCGCAGTTCTGACAGACATAGATGGTTTTAGATTTCGGCATTGGACAGTCCCTTTCAGGCTGAGTTGTAATCCCCCTCAATCCCCCTTTATAAAAGGGGGAGAACTGCCTTCTCCTTTGGCCCCTCCCTCAGAGGAGGGAGAATTGGGAATTCCTCACCCTTAAGTGGAGAGGCTAGAGGCTTGTCCCGAGCCTGCCGAAGGATGAAGGTGAGATATATTAGTATTATAACCCTATCTTCCGGGTGCAGAAAGGGGAGCCCTGCCAAGCGGTTACGAACTGGATAAGCGGGCTCCCCTTCTTGATACCTCTGTATGTTATATGGCGTCTAGCCTCCCTCGGCCAGCTTCTTCATAAGTATGTCGCGCACATTCTTCTGCACCAGCTCGATTCTGAAGCCGTTGGTCTTGGTGGCATCGAAGTGCGCGAAGGCCATGATGCCCATCATCGTGAGGTAGCAAATCAGCTCGAGGCCCTGCGACTTGGCGTTGGCTACTTCCTTGTCC
>JBBIRL010000013.1:0-17416 GCA_037441825.1 Dehalococcoidia bacterium
TGGAAGATAAGGGGCGAGGTCGAAACACCTTGAATTCCGCCTCCTTCGCCTTCGAAGACGCTTTATCGGCCTTGGAGACTAGCTCTAAGGCTTTGCTCACAAGCTCTTTAACTCCCTCGCCGGTCGCTGCTGAGATAAAATACACCGACACCCCCGACCCCTGGAACTCCCTCTCGAGTTCAGCCATGCGACCACGAACATGGGGTAAGTCTATTTTGTTTATGGCAATGAGCCGCGGCTTGTCTTTCAAGGTAGCTTCATACGACACTAACTCTGCCTCAACCTTCTTGAAGTCCGCAACAGGGTCTGCGGAGCTGCCGTCAACCAGGTGGATGAGCGCCTTGGTGCGCTCGATATGGCGCAGGAAATCGAGCCCCAGGCCTCGACCCTCATGTGCTCCCTCGATAATCCCCGGGATATCGGCCAGCACGAAGCTTCCATATCCGATACCCACGACGCCGAGAACAGGTTCGATGGTGGTGAAGGGATAATCAGCAATCTTGGGCCTGGCTTTGGATACTACGCTCAAAAGGGTCGACTTGCCTGCATTGGGGTAGCCTATAATGCCGACATCGGCAATCAGCTTGAGGTCGAGGAGCAGCCTCTTTTCCTCGCCGGGCTTACCATTTTCTGCAGTGCGCGGAGCTTGGTTCGTAGATGTGGCAAAATGGGTGTTGCCCCGGCCCCCCTTTCCCCCTTTAGCGACTAATATCTGCTGTCCCTGTTCTACTACATCAGCAATCAATACCCCGGAGCCCTCTCCCGTTTTAAGCCGCACCTGGGTACCCAAAGGGACCTTTATAAAGAGGTCCTCTCCTCTTCTCCCATACATATTCTTCCCTTTCCCTTGAACTCCTTCCTCCGCCTGGAAACGCTTTTTATATCTGAAAGAAAGCAGAGTGGATTCACTTTCATCCCCCACCAGGTACACGCTTCCCCCATTCCCCCCATCCCCTCCATCAGGACCTCCCAAGGGAACAAACTTCTCCCTGCGAAAACTGACTACACCATTTCCTCCATCCCCGGCCTTAACATAAACCTCAACTCTGTCTATCAATTATTCATCCTTATTATGATAACTCTAATATTCAGGATTTATTATAAGCATAGTGGGGAAGACTGTAAAACTAATAATTATATAGCCGGGGAAATCGTGGTAAGCCTATTTATCTGAATTGAGGCATTTGGTGGAGGATAAGGTAGGTTAAATGAGGAAAATGTGGAGGCGTTGTGAATAAAAAGAAGACTGGGAGAGAAGTACTCACTTGAGAAAGGAAGACATAAAGACAAAGCAGTTATCCACAATCCAAACGGGATTTCCACAAAAAAGTGGCAGTTATCCACACTTTTATGTTAATGCTTTAGGTGAGTCATCGTTTAGGCTGATTTAGAGTAAAGGTTCTCTCTGATCTCCAGCAGGTCGCGACGCAGCCCGTGGTCGGTGTTGACCTCATCGGAGATCTTGTGATAGCCATGCAGGATTGTGCTGTGGTCTCGACCTCCCAACTCTCTGCCAATTTGAGTCCAGGAGCATTGCAGTTCTTCTCTAAGGAGGTACATCGCTATCTGGCGTGCTTGAGATGAGGTCTTGTCCCGTCTCTTACCCTGCAGGGTTTCGGGAGGGATGTTAAAAAAGGTGGCTACCACATTCATAATCACCGTCGGTGTCAGTGTGCGTTTATGGGCATCGCTGGAGATATCTGCCAGGGCTTGAGTTGCCAGTTCCACTGTAAGCGGCGATTTGGTAAGTCTGGCGTATGCCAGGACGCGGTTGAGCGCTCCCTCCAGCTCGCGGATATTCTTCTGGATGCGGCGAGCTATTGAGTTCAACACCTCTGCGGGGACTCCTGTTTTCTGTTCCTCAGCCTTCGTCTGGAGAATAGCGATCCTGGTTTCCAGGTCTGGGGGCTGCATGTCGACGATTAGCCCCCATTCGAAGCGAGAGCGCAGTCTATCCTCCAGCAGAGTCAGGGACTTCGGAGGGCGGTCGCAACTGATAACAATCTGGCTGTTTCCGGTATGGAGGTCATTGAAGGTATGGAACAGGCCTTCCTGCGTTTGCTCTTTACCGGCTATGAATTGAATATCATCCAGGAGCAGGACATCTACGCTGCGATATTTGTTCCTGAAGTCCTCGTTTCTTCTTTCTCTGATGGCGCTGATGAACTCGTTAGTGAACTGCTCAGCGGTGACATACATCACCCGAGGCCGAACTCGGATCGCTTCCCAGCCGATGGCATGCAGGAGATGGGTCTTGCCCAGGCCTACACCACTGTAAACGAACAAAGGATTATAGCTGTTCCCGGGATTCTCCGCTACTCCCAGGGCGGCGGCATGGGCCAGGCGATTGCTGCTGCCCACTATAAACGAAGAGAAGGTATACTTTCGATTTAGCTTGGGTGCACCGGTCCGCTGCTTGTAGTTTGTCGAAGCAGGCGATGAAGGTACAGGAGGAGTTATCTCTTCATCCCCGTTCCCCAGATGGACCTGAAACTGTACAGATAACGGCTTTCCGGCAATGCCGATTAGCGTTTTCTCAATTAAGGGGTGAAGGCGCTTCTCCAGGGATTCTGTGACGAAGCTGCTCGGTACCCCAACTGTAAAACAGCTATCGCTATAATTTAACCCTATTGTATTCTTTAACCAGGTCTGGTAGTTTGCCGGACTTACTTTTCCTTGTAACTCGTCGAGCGCCGCTTTCCATATCTCGGCAGCGGGTCTCGTTTTCATACCGCACCTCATCACAACGACTTGACAAAGCAACCTCCATCCGCCTCAGGCGGATTTTAGTGCACAAAAAGGAATAATGCAATCGCACTCTTATACGACTAAAATATAAAACTAGAGCGCTTTCCCCTGAGACCTATCTACTTCCGATTGTCTCCTTCTGTGGCGGTGTGCTGCAGAGAAAGGCAACACATCCTAGGGCGGATGTTGTATCTGTGGAGCTTTCTTGGTGGAAAACATAAGGAAAATTGCGTAGTAAAGATAACAGACGGCAAGGCTCAGGTCAAGTGATTTTTATTACATTTTTGCAGGGTGAAAAATATGTCGGAAACAACTTCGCCTCATAAGTGCCACTTGCCCTAAAAGTCAGTAGGTTACCCCAAAAGGCATGCTGGAGCAACTAATCTTTCAACCTATGCATTCCATGCCACCTTTAGTGTGCGAGGTATATCGTCAGCACCCAGTAGTTCGATAAGATGCTGATTGAAGATTTTACGCCCTTTGCGTCCCATTGTGGCTAATGCCATCAGTATCCACGTCTTGACCTCTAGGAAGTTGACCTCATGACCTTGGGCGAAGTATTGATGGGCCTGTTGGCGAGCCTCTACCGACGCGCCATTAGGCTTGATGAAAAATAAATAATCCTCAATCTGGTGGGGTGATATTTTGGTCTGAAATGTCGCCACGACCCTCGAAAGGTTTATAGGACGTTCAGTGACTTCAGCAACCAGAACTGTTTCATCTCCGCTCTTGATGGTGATATCCCCTCCAGCCCCAGATGGACTATCGGCCTCATTGATGCCTTGCATCTCAACCGACCAGTTCTGTCCGAAGTACTCGTTGATGGCTTTGAAAGTGGCAACCAACAGAATCACTGGAAACCGCCCTTGGCTAGCCGTGCCTAGCAAGGAGGTTATCAGAGTGTCATATTGGTCAAGGCTGATTTTCTGAAGATTGGTCAAACCGATATGAGCGGCTTCGCGCAACTCAACAAATTTGAACAACACAAAGCGGAACATGCCCGAGAGGGCCTCTGCGTCCGTTTCGATTTCCAGTCTTCCGAGCGCAACAAGAAA
The DNA here is from genome assembly GCA_037441825.1 of Dehalococcoidia bacterium. Classification (GTDB taxonomy): domain Bacteria; phylum Chloroflexota; class Dehalococcoidia; order SZUA-161; family SZUA-161; genus JACWAE01. The sequence continues at coordinate 3,804 of JBBIRL010000013.1, forward strand.
TTGATCATATCCTGCCTTATCTCTGAGACCTTGCCTTGTTTCCGGAATGAACTGTACCGAACGACGGAAAGCACTCAGATAAGGCCCTGTTGAACTCGGAACTCGTTTAGCATGTAAGAACGGATTAATGACCGTTTGGTCTAGGGTTCTGCCATTGAAAGCACGGTCACCTTGTTTTGTGTATGGCTGTCGGATATTGATGTTTCTGTCTTGAATCCGTGCCAATATTCAACCGATGAGAACCTCACGGTATGCCTGTGTTTGCGAGATGAATACTGGGCCGCAAGCCTGTGCGAAGGCTGCATCAGTGGCAGGAACAACCCCTGCGGCAAAGCCTGCTTCAGCCTGGGTAAATGTCGACTCAAGGAGTTGTTTGGCCGATTCATAATTGAGTGGCACGATAACCCTGACCCTCTACCAATTCGTCCAGACTACCTCTTGGCGCAACTCCTTTACAGAATGGCACGTTTTTGCTGGGGCCTCATGCAAGTTGAAACCGTTGTAAATCTCGTCCGCTAGGTCACAACGATAGCCAGAGACCGCAACCTTTCCTTTACAGTGCCGAAGGGACTGAGCTAAAGTACGATGTCCCTGCTCATCCATTTCATAGGCATAGGCACTGGAATCGCCTCGGGATGAGTGAATATAGGGAGGGTCACAATAGAATAAGGTGTCTTCATCGTCGTACAAACGTATGACATCAAGAGCCGGTCGGTTCTCGATTTGAACACGTAATAATCTTGTCGCTATTTCCGGCAAATCCTCTATGCTACCGAGCCAGCGAGAAACTACACCTGACATGCCAGCACGACTCGTATTTTTACAATTTGCCCATCGCCCTAGTGTGGCAGTTTGTGCCAAACCAGTCCTGGTTTGCCGTGCTCTCACGAAAAATCGTCTTGCCCTTTCTATGTCTGAAGGCGTCGGAGTTTCATCCAAAACGGCCCAGTAAAACTCTTCCCGTGAAAAAGGGGTCAAGGCTATTGCCTTGATTAACTCTTCAGTATGGTCACGAAGGACACGGAAAAAATTGACAAGAGAACCGTCAAGGTCGTTGTAGGTTTCCACAGGCGAGGGAGTGCGGTTGAGTAGAACTGCGGCAGAGCCGCCGAATGGTTCACAATATTGATGGGTTTGTGGTAGCAAGGGCAACAGCCAATCGAGGTGACTGAACTTCCCTCCGTACCAACCAAAAGCGATTCGGTGTCTTTCTTCAACACGTTTCGCAGTCTGATATTCTGACGCCCCAGGTACTCTTTCCAAGTATATTGGGGATGGAACTCTACTCATTCTTCACTATTTCTCCTTAGCCTTGGTGTATTATAGATTGCTAGCCACTAGTCTCATTTTGTCCACACTCTATCATGTCATTTCCCCAAATGCAAGAGATTTTTTGACCTTTTATGCAAGTTTCCGAGAGATGTTTCTCTTAAGGGGATTATCATCCATGATGAAGCTGCGAATATCTCAGCTTGGTTGACGGCCAGGTGTCCTGATGGTATTATCAGGCCGCAGGTGAGAGGGAAGATAGACAGGGAATGGAAACCAGGGGTGTAAATGGAAAGCAAAAAAGTAGCAGCTTTATTCGCTATCTTTTTGATTCTGGCGGGTCTACTCTTTTCCAGTTGTGCCACAAAAGAAGGCGGTGCGCAAGTTCAAACTCCGGTGACAGCAGGGGCTTCTCTGATAGTCATAGATAGCTCCGGCAACGCGTTACCGATTGTGTACCCCTTTTCCCGCGAAAAGAACGGTGTGAATTACTACCTAATTAATGGCAAGGAACTGACGCGGGAAGATACTCAGAGCAGTTTGGAACCCCAGGGCATGACAGTGAGGCAGGTTAGTGAAATCTGGGGAACCTCGGTTGCCGATGTGTTTGCTCTTTTTACCTCTGAGCAACTCCATGAGAGGAATAGTCGCGGAGCGGCAACCAACGCTGCGTTGCTATACGATATGTGGTACTGCCTTACCAACGGGCCGCCGGAAATACGCGACAATCCCAGAGCGATCCTCGAGGGGCTGGTGCCTAACATAGCTATGCGCCAAAAAGTGTTTGATTTTCTGGAGCAACGTAAGCAAGCTTCATTGAGCTACTAAATCAAAAGGCCCCCAAGATTGGGGGCCTTTAAAGTTTTCTCGGAATCGTTTAGGCTCAGGCGGAACGTCCGGCCATAGCAACCGATTGCGGCACGATTTTTTCGAGCACAATCTTGCCATCTTGGTAGTCTATCTGAATTGTCTCCCCGGAGCGGAACTTGCCGTTAAGCAGGGCATCGGAAAGCTGGTCTTCGACCTCCCGCTCGATAACACGTCTCAGAGGACGAGCACCGAAGGCGGGATCATAGCCTTTCTCGCCCAAGTAGTCCTTTGCCGCATCGGTTATCTCTATCTTTATGTCTTTCTCTTTAAGTTGGCCCTGTACTTGAGAGAGCATCAACTCCACAATCTTGCGAATGTGTTCCTTATTCAGGGCATGGAACACCACCACCCCGTCGATGCGGTTGAGGAACTCGGGGCGGAAGGTCTTCTTCATCTCATCGAGCACCTTGTCCCTCATCTTTTCATAGGACAGTTGGGCTGCCTTGGTCTCATCGCTGCGAGAGATAAAGCCGATGGAACCCTCTTTCCTGATAAGCTCGGAGCCTATGTTGCTGGTCATGATTATGATAGTGTTGCGGAAATCGACCCGCCGTCCCTTGGCATCGGTGAGGTGCCCATCATCGAATATCTGTAGCAGGATGTTGAACACATCGGGGTGGGCTTTCTCGATTTCATCCAGCAATATGGCGGAATAGGACTTGCGTCTCACTGCCTCGGTCAATTGCCCGCCTTCATCATAGCCGACATACCCTGGCGGAGCACCAACTAGACGAGCGACGGTATGCTTTTCCATAAACTCCGACATATCAAGCCTGACCAGGGAGTCCTCGCTACCAAACATGAACTCGGCCAGCGCTCGCACCAGCTCTGTTTTGCCTACGCCGGTGGGTCCCAGGAAGATAAAACTGCCTATAGGGCGTCTGGGGTCCTTGAGCCCGGCGCGCGCCCTTCTCACTGATTTCGAGATGGCAACAATGGCCTCATCCTGGCCCACGATACGCTTATGCAGTGCCTCTTCCATCTGAAGCAACCTGGCGGACTCATCCGATGCCAGGCGTGCCACCGGGATGCCGGTCCACATGCCGACAACCTCGGCGATGTGCTCCTCGGTCACCACCTTCTTTTCCGTATCGAACTCCTGTTGCTGCTGCCACTCGCTGCGCATCTTCTCAACCTTTTCACTGAGTTTCAATTCTCGTTCGCGCAACTCTGCGGCATACTCATACTGCTGTGAGCCGATAGCCTGCTCCTTATCTTTGCGCAGGGACTCCAGAGCTTTTATGGCCTCGTTAAGGCTCACAGGGACGCTTGACTGTTTAATCCGCAACCTGGATGCAGCCTCATCTATAAGGTCGATTGCCTTGTCCGGCAGGAAGCGGTCCGGTATATACCTGGCTGCCAGCGCAGCAGCCGTCTTCAGTGCCTCGTCATTTATGGTCAAACGATGATATTCTTCGTAGCGGCTTTTGATGCCTCTCAGGATTTCAATGGTCTGTTCAATCGAGGGCTCCTCGACCAGGATGGGCTGGAAACGGCGCTCCAGGGCGGCGTCCCGTTCCACGTGCTTGCGGTAGTCATCCAGGGTAGTAGCGCCGATGCATTGCAGCTCACCTCTGGACAGAGATGGCTTTAGAATGCTGGCAGCGTCTACAGCGCCCTCGGCAGCGCCAGCGCCCACAAGGGTGTGGATTTCGTCAATAAAGAGGATACAGTTGCTGGCGGTCTTTATCTCCTCGATAACCTTCTTCAGCCTCTCCTCAAATTCACCGCGGTATTTTGTTCCTGCTACCAGGGAACCGATATCGAGGGTAAGCAATCTCTTTCCCTGCATAGTCTCCGGGACATCTCCAGAAACTATGCGGTGTGCAATAGCCTCAGCGATAGCCGTCTTACCTACTCCGGGCTCTCCAATGAGGACGGGGTTGTTCTTAGTGCGTCGGCTCAGCACCTGTATCACCCGCTCGATCTCCCGGGCGCGTCCGATAACCGGGTCGAGCTTGCCTGCTCGGGCGGCAGAAGTCAGGTCTACGCCGAGCTGATCGACGGTTGGAGTCTTGGTGGTAGGCCGTTGCCCGGCAGCGGGATGTGGCGCGCTCTGGCTGAGGACGCGGTTTAGTTCGGTGTGTACGCGTTCCACGCTGACACCGAGGCTCTCCAGAACGCCTGCGGCAACCCCCTCGCCCTCTCGCAACAGGCCCAGAAGGATATGTTCAGTACCGATATACTGATGCCCCAGTAAACGGGCCTCATCCACCGCCAGTTCGATAACCTTCTTCGCCCTGGGGGTAAGGCCGACTTCGGTCTGGGTCGTCCCCTCGCCCCGGCCAATGATGAATTCGACGGCAGCCCGAACCTTGTTCAACCCGATGCCGAGATTGGAGAGGACCTTAGCAGCCATGCCATCTTCCTCGCGTACCAGCCCCAGCAATATGTGTTCGGTGCCAATATAGTTATGGTTGAACCTTCGGGCCTCCTCTTGGGCCAAGGCCAGAACCTTGCGCGCTCGCTCTGTGAACTTGTCGAATCTATTAGCAGCCATTTCCCAACTCCGTCGAGCTCCCGTGGCCCTAATTTTTCCCTTAGTACCGATTCTTAAGCCAGACTTTGGTACTGGCTTTCAAGCCCATTTTAACACAAGAAGGCTAGAAAGAAAAGAACCCAAATTCACTATACCTCCGAAATTTGGGCTCTTTTATATGCTTCCCAGCAGTGGCATATTTTCCTCAAGGAGTTGCCCCCTCAGTATCGTCTGCGCTGGGGCGTTTCACTACCGTGTTCGGGATGGGAACGGGTGGTACCACCCCGCTCTAACCACCAGGAAGCAATATTATTCTATTAGTACTAAAGTCTACCCTAAAATAGCTCCTCGTTACCTTCCGGAAGCTTGCTGTGTTCCTGCAAGAATTGCTGAATCAGCTCGCTTTCCCGCATAGTATACATCAAAGTTTCCTCAAAATGCAAGTACTTCGCTTTTTGTACCCAGTCGTCTCCAGAGTTAAGCACCTCCCGCAGGCCATTGCGTATATTGGGATTGCTCCCGATATAGATGACCTCTTTCTGTTCGTTAAACAGACGATATACCCCATCCTTTTCGGGGGCGGCGTCTACATTAGCAGAGTTAAATTCCAGCCATTCGCTCGGGGGCAGTATCACCGGCGAGATTTCGAGCCTCGAGTCGCATCTCAGACACCTTGCTGCCTCCTCGCAAGCCCTCTGTTTGGGGAAGCCGAGCTCTACCTCGGAGAAGTCGCTGGTACGGCGTTCTACGGTAAGACGCGGTATCTTCAGGCGAGGCTTATCGGCAAAGCCCTCTTCTCTGCCAAACGAGGGGCTGGCTTTCGCCGGTTCAGTGAGGACCTCACTGATGTCACCGCTGCCTCCCAGGTATTTGTCTATGGATGTCGCCGCTTTTCGTCCTGCAGCAATGGCTTTGATGACCGAGGCCGGGCCGGTGGCGACATCGCCGCCGGCGAAAACGCCGTCTATGCCGGCGGCCAGCGTTTCGGAATCGACTTTCAAATTCCCCCCAGCCAGAGGCTCAATCCCGAAACCTGCCGGTATGGATGGCATTTGGCCGATGGCTGCTATCACGGTATCGCAGGCTATGTTGAACTCGCTGCCCTTGATAGGTACGGGACGCTTTCTGCCGCTGGCGTCGGCTTCACCTAGCTCCATACGCAGGCATTCCATCACCAGCGTATTGCCGTCCTTTGTTATCCTGGTCGGCGCAGCCAGGAACAATATCTTGATACCCTCTTCAAATGCTGCCTCTACCTCCTCGGGGTTAGCCGGCATCTCCTGCCGGGAGCGGCGGTAGAGGATAATTGCCTCTTTAGCTCCCAGGCGACGCGCCGTGCGCGCAGCGTCTATGGCGGCGTTGCCGCCGCCGACCACCACTACCCTATCGCCGGGCTTTACCTTTTTGCCCTGGCTCACATCTCTAAGGAAAGAGATGCACTCAATGACGCTCGGGCTGTCCTCTCCCGGGACTCCCATCCTGACCCCCTGGTGGGCCCCGATAGCCAGGAAGATGGCATTGAAGCCCTGCTGCTTGAGGTCATCAAGGGATTCGACTCTGCTGCTGGTCTTTATCTCAACGCCGACGCTCTTTATCCCCTCGATTTCGCTGTCCAGGACTTCACCGGGTAGGCGATACCTGGGTATACCCACCCTCATCATGCCCCCTGCCTCGGGCAGTGCCTCGAATACGGTCACGGAATGGCCGAGTTTAGCCAGATAATACGCCGCAGTGAGCCCTGCAGGCCCAGAGCCTACGACAGCTACCTTCTTGCCTGTTGGGCTGGCCTTCCTGGCCTTTGTTTGCCATTCCTTATTATTATCCTGCTCAGCGATGAAGCGCTTGAGCGCGCAGATAGCGATGGGCTGGTTCAGTTGACCGCGGCGGCAGACGCTCTCGCAGGGATGGAAGCAGACGCGGCCCAGCACCCTGGGGAAAGGCACTTTTTCTCGCACCACTGCCACCGCTTCGGCGGACTTGCCCTCAGCCGTGAGGCGCACATAGCGGGGCACATCTATCCCCGCAGGGCAGGCGTTAGTGCAGGGCACTAGGGCGGTCTCGCGTTCTGCCCTCTTGATGTCCTTATCCAGCAGAGCGCCGGTAGGGCACACCTCGACGCAGGCTCCGCAGAATTTACACCCCGACTCTCTGAGCGAGTAAGCGATAGGCCCTGCGATGACCTCACTATCCCGAATGATGAAGCCCAGGGCACCTATGCCGCGCAAATCCTGGCATACCCTGACGCAGCGAGTGCAGCCGATGCACAGGTTGTAATCTTGAGTGAACAGCGGCTCATCTTTCTTAACAGGCAGGTCTTTGAAGATATAGCGGGGGATGCTTTCTTTGAGGCCGATAAACTCGACGACCGCCTGGAGCTCGCAGTAGCCCAGCTTGGAGCAGCAGCGTTCTTTGATGGGTATGCTGTTGGGGCAGGACTCGAACGGGCTGCAGCCCTCTCGCTGTTTACAGGTGAGACAGGCGTGGGGATGTTTGAGCAGGATAGCTTTCAGATTTTCGCGCCGCAGCTCTTGAACTCGAGGCGCATTGGTGTGAACCGCCATGCCCTCGGCAGCCGGGAGGTTACACGAGGTGGGGATGTCCTTAATCCCCTCGACCTCTACGAGACAAAGACGGCATCCTTGAAATTCTAAGCCGGGGCCTGAGATGTGGTAGGGTTTGCCGCCGAGGTAGATGACGCCGGAAGCCTTGAGTCCTGGCGCTGGCGGCAAATCGGGGTGGGCGCAGAGGGCAGGGATGTAAATGCCTGCGCCTTGCGCAGCCTGGAGGACTGTCTTCCCCTTCTCGACCTCTACCTCTTTATTATCAATGGTAAGCTTTATCTTCGCCATTTAGCCCCTTTTCTAAAATTATGGGTAGCTTAGAGAGGTGACTCCTTGCTACCCTGTCTTGCCAAAGTACTCGGGCGCTCTCATTTTTCACGTTTATTATAAAGGGGAGTCGGAGTGTGAGTCAAATCGTGACGCCTGCAAAAATTGGTAGGGGCGACCCGTCGGGTCGCCCCTACATTTATATATCTTTAGCAGGTTTTACCGGTTTAGAACAGTCCCGACACCTTGCCTGTCTTTACATCCACATCTATCTTTCTGAAGGCCGGGTCGGAGCTGGTCCCCGGCATCAGGCTGATGGTTCCCGCCATGGGGCAGAGGAATTTGGCGCCAGAGTAGATGAGAATATCGCGAATAGGGAGCGTCCAGCCCTTGGGAACGCCCTTAATGGACGGGTCCTGGGTGAGGCTCAGGTGAGTCTTCACCATCATGGTGGCGTACTCATCGTACTTCGCGTCTGCCTCGAACACCTTGGCCTTTTCTGTGGCCTCCGGGCTCCAGTTTACGCCATCGGCTCCGTAGACCGTCTTGGCAATCTTCTCAACACGCTGCCTCAGCTTCATCTCATTGGGATAGAGGAACTTGAACTCGTTCTTTTCTTTGCAGGCTTCCATAACTGCATCGGCCAACTCCAGGGCGCCGTCGCCGCCATCGGCCCAATGGGAGGAGAAAGCGCAGCGAGCGCCGGCAGCCTCGGCAGCCTTGCGCACCAAGGCGATCTCGGCCTTGGTATCGGTGTGGAAAGAGTTAATGCATACCACCGGGTTGATGCCCGCTGTTCTGATGGTATTGATGTGGTGAACCATGTTGGGGAGTCCCTTCTCCAACAGCTTCAAGTCCTCTTTGGTGTAGGAATCGGGCAGGGGCAAGCCTGCTACCACCTTGGGCCCGCCGCCGTGCATCTTCAGCGCGCGGATGGTAGCGACCAGAACCGACACATTTGGCTTGAGTCCGCTCAGGCGGCATTTGACGTTCCAGAACTTCTCGAAGCCTATGTCTGCGGCGAATCCGCTCTCAGTGACACAGTAGTCAGCCATCTTCAGGGCAATGCGGTCTTCGATGATGGAGTTTTGGCCTACCGCGATGTTGGCGAAGGGGCCGGCATGAACAAATATCGGCTGATACTCCGCTGTGGAGCACAGGGTGGGGTTGATAGCGTTGCGCATGAAGGCTGTCATAGCGCCGCCCACTTCCAGGTCCCCTGTGGTAACGGGCTTGCCCGCCTTGTCGTAGGCTAAGGTAATTTTATCCATTCTCTGCCGCAGGTCGGCCAGGTCATTGACGATGGCAAGCATAGCCATTAGCTCTGAGCTTACGGCGATGCCGAACTTGGACTGCATCAAGAAGCCGTCCTGTCGGCCGCCCATGCCGATGACGATGTTGCGCAGGCTCTGGGCGCAGAAGTCCATAATCCAGCCCATCTCTACTCTGGTGGGGTCGATGTCGAAGCGGCGCATCTTGGTGAGCCTCTGCAACTGCTCGTCATTGTAGTTGCGCTCATGCTGCATCCTGGAAGTGAGAGCCACCATGGCCAGGTTGTGAGCGTTCATGATGTCGTTGATGTCGCCGGTGAGTCCCATAGAGAACTCGGTCATGGGGATGAGCAGCGCGTTGCCGCCGCCTGCGGCTGTCCCCTTGATGTTCATGGTGGGGCCGCCCGAAGGCTGGCGGATACAACCGATTACGTTTTGCTTGCGCTTGCCCAGACCCTCCACAAGACCCATGAGGGAGGTTGTCTTGCCCTCGCCCAGCGGCGTCGGGGTAATGGCGGTCACCTCGACGTATTTGCCGTCCTTCTTTGCCTTCAAGCGCTCGATTATCTTGAGGAAATCGAGCTTGGGCGTCCGCCCGAAGGGGATAAGCTCGTCCTTTTGCAGTCCCAGCTTCGTAATCCACTCCTCGGGCTTGGGCATGCTTTTCTCAGCCAGCTCTGCAATCTGCCAGTCCTTTAGTTTTACTGCATCGTATGCCATATAAACGCGAACCTCCTACCTTCCTTAAATTTTGTTTACTAGTTTTAGTTTAATCCCTTTACCCTTATGCCGTTCATGGTTCGACAAGCCTGTCCTGAGCTTGACGAAGGGCTCACCACGAACGGACAAGAGCCAATTTTACCCTTGTCTCTAACAAGAATCCGTTCGCCCTGAGCTTGTCGAAGGGCGATTTGTCTTACTTTTTGAATAATTGACCAAACTCGACCAATCTTCGGCAATTAATGCCTGCTTTTTCCTGCGTGACCAACCTTTTATCTGTCTCTCTATTGCTAGCGCCTCCTCTCGAGATTCGAATTCACAACAATAAACAAGCCGGACAGGAAGCCTCTTGGAGGTATAACACTCAAGGACATTTTGTTCGTGTTCATACAAACGCTTTTCCAGGTTGTCTGTATGGCCAGTGTAGTAACTCTTGTCAGCGCATTCAAGTATATATACCCAAAACCCCATTAGTTCGTCCGCTTGTCTCTTGGCTCTTCGGAAGTCCTGTACAACTCCTCTGAGAAAGCCGTTCATGGTGAGCTTGTCGAACCACGAACGGCGGGAATACCATGAACGGTTTGATGGTTTACTTCTTTTTGGCGGACTGCTGCTCGGCAGCCCTGACTGTATTCACCATGAGCATAGTGATGGTCATCGGCCCCACGCCGCCGGGGACCGGGGTGATAGCCTTCGCCTTCTCTTTGATGGCCTCGAAGTCGGTATCGCCCACCAGCCTGAACCCGCTCTTCTTGGTGGCGTCGGGAATCCTGTTTACCCCGACATCTATCACCACTACGCCGTCTCTAACCATATCTGCCGTTATTACCTTGGCTTTGCCCATGGCGGCGATGAGTATATCCGCCTGCCTGGTGTACTTGGGCATGTCTTTCGTGCCGGTATGCACCATGGTAACCGTGGCGTTAGCGCCCTTCTGTTTCTGTATCAGGATAGCCATCACGGGCTTGCCTACAATATTGCTGCGTCCACAGATAACCACATGCTTTCCTTCCGGGCTGTTGCCGCTGCGAACCAGCAGCTCCTGGACGCCGTGCGGGGTACAGGGCATGAAGTATGGGTCGCCGATCAGCAGCCTGCCCACATTCACAGGGTGGAAACCGTCAACGTCTTTCTCGGGTTCGATGGCGTTGAGCACTTTATCCGCATCGATTTGTTTGGGCAGGGGTAGCTGGACCAGGACTCCGTTGAACTTGGGCTCCTTGTTCAGCTTATGCACAAGTTCGAGAAGCTTTTGTTCCCCGGTATCTTCGGGGAGAACTATGGTCTCGGAGAGGATGCCGAGCTCCTCGGCGGCCTTGCTCTTGCCTGTGACATAGGATACCGAGGCAGGGTCCTCGCCCACGCGGACAAAGACCACGCCGGGGTTTATCCCCTTTTTCTTGAGCTCTTGTACTTTCACTTTAAGCTCAGCGCGGATCTGCTCTGCTACTACAGTTCCCGAGATTATCTCCGCAGCCATTCTTGGCCTCCTTAAATTATTTATAGTATTTACCTTAATATATAGGCGTTACCGGTTTTTTGCCGGCGCTATGCAGGGGAAGAAATATAGTGATTGGGCACTTGCCGGAGCATGTGTTTTAGAAGACGGAGGGACAAACTCTGGTAACGTTAATTTTGCGGGGGATTGCCTGATTGTGGGGGGAATGATACCTTCAGGATTGAAGGTATCAATGATGAAAGCCACCTGCAATTTATCCTCCAGACCGTCGGAAATTATAGCATATCCCCTAAAAGGGCGCAATCGGTCATTGCGGCAGGGATAAACACGCGTTTTATGCAGCCTGGAACCGCAGAGTTCGCGGAGGGCGCAGAGGGTTTTGTTTGGCTTGCAATTTATTACAGATAGTAATCTATTGCTATGAAAACAAACCTTTTCCCGTTCGCCCTGAGCTTGTCGAAGGGTGAACGGTTGGTTATATCTGCCCCGTTCATGGTTCGACTAGCTCACCACGAACGGGGGGGGTGAGCAGATTATGAGGGCTCTGTGTTCTCTGCGGTGAGTTGTCCGGGTTGATGGAACTTTTCAGGGCATTAATGCGTCTTATATTTCAGGAAGTTTGCGGCTACTCTGTGCAGCCGAAGACAGGGTTTTGGGCATTTGCTGCGAATCTCTTGAAATTTCGGCGAAAAGTATTGACAAGCTGGGCAAAAAGTGGTAAAAGCTTTACAGTCCGTTACAATTCAGGCTATAAAATGGACTTATCGGTTCTGACAGGTTGGGTTAAATGGCAGTCCGTTAGTCCATATACCCTGACAATAAGTATGGTGGTGGGGTAGGCTGATGTTGGGAGCAAGCCTTCAAGGAAAGGCCTGGGGAAATTACACAAAAGTGTCACGAAAGGGGCTTGACAAGCGGGAATAAAGGTGTTTACAATGAACCAACTTGCCTACCGATGGGTAGGTATGTGCAAAAAAGGAAGCACAAAAATTGCTGGCGTGAGTGTGGGGGACACCCCCACCTTAGCAGTCCCCCGAGTAGGGGGCAAGTCTTTAATTTAGAAGTCCAAGTGGCATAACATGAAAAGCATAATTAACATGCCGAACAAGGAGGTGGGTTATATGTGAAGATTGAGACAAATGAAATAGGAATTGGTTATCGGGGGCAAGTCAATTATTCTGCCCAAGAAAGGAGAGACTAGATGAAGATAAAGACAAACATTGTAAAACTGCTGGCGGTGCTGGTAATACTAGGCAGCTTGGTGGCGATAGCCGCCGTGCCCGCTGGCGCAGTAGCGGCCAGCGTAACTCCCACCACTGGTAGTGGCGTGGTCGGCGCATCGTTTACCATGACAGCATCCAATTTTGCAGGGACCACAATTCTGACCGCCAAGTTCGATGGGGTGGCGATGACCACAGCTCCGTCGACGGTAACCACGGATGCTACAGGGACTATCACTTTTGCGGTATTGATCCCGACCGCAACGGCGGGAGCGCACACCATTTCGGTGACCGATGGTGTCAATACTGCTACAGCCACATACACTGTGCTGCAGAAGGTGGCCATTACGTCCCCAACTTCCAAAATGGGGCCTGTGGGGACAAGTGTTACTGTAGCTGGCACAGGATTCAGTGGGGCTGGTGTTACCGCTGATGTAACTATTACGTCTGGCATCACCACCAAGGTGCTTGTTGCAGGCGTGCCTGTGGATAACACAGGAAGCTTCACCGCTACCGGCACGGTACCCCAGATAGGTTCTGGGGCTGCCACCATTTCCGCTAGCGATGGCGCTGGCAACGTTGCTGATGTAACTGATAGTTTCACGGTAACCCCAACGATGGTTCTAACTCCGAATAGCGGACTGCCTGGCGCTACGGTTACTTTAACAGGAAACGGGTGGCCCGTGTCTTCCTCTGTTACAGTAACATTCGCTGGAGCTTCAGCCTCTACCGTTGCTACAGATAGCAACGGGCTAATCAATGCCTCGTATGTGATTCCTGTTGCGGCCACCGCCGGTGTCAAGACCGTGACCGGCACCAGTGGAAGTGTTTCTGCGACCACTACCTTCACTGTGATTGGCCGCCAACTAACACTCACTCCGCTCAGCGGACCCAAGGCGACCAGTGTGCTGCTGACAGGAACAAACATGACCCCGGGTGGCACGATTGCAGCGGCTTCTCTGCTTTTCGGTGGGGTTGCGTGGGGTGGCGCTCCTGCTACGATTAACATCGATAGCGCTGGTACCGTATTCCCCACTACCCTGGTTGTGCCGACTGGTGCCGCACTTGGGGCGAACACGGTGCAGGCTACCGACAGCGGTGGTTTGATTGCCTATGGTACTTTCACTGTCACCCAGCCGACCACCGCCTTGAATCCCACCACCGGTTCCATAAATTCGTCGTTCACCATAACCGGGACCGGATGGCTTCCTGGTACCACTTCTGGTTCTACTGTTACACTTACTTTCAACTACATGACTAGCGGGACTCCATCAGTGGCCGCGACCACTGCGCTCACAACTATACCTGATGGCAGTGGTAACATCGCTGCAGCCATAACAGTGCCCGCTGATGCCAAGGCTGGCACAGCTACTGTTACGGCAGTAGACGGAAAGACCAATTCTGCCAATAGTGCCACGTTCACTGTGCCCGGTGCGGTTATTACTGTGAATCCGGCACAGGGGCCGGTAGGAACCCAGGCACCGGTAACGGGCAGCG